>JANXSH010000457.1 GCA_025356615.1 Planctomycetia bacterium
CCGCCGTCTGGACGCGCGACGGGGGGCCGAGCGCCTGGGTGGTGCGTCACGGGATGACGGAAGGGGAGTACGAGAAAGAGGTCGGCACGCAGGAGGCGCGGGGGTTGCGCCCGGACGGCATCAGTGCCCACACCGACGGCCGGGGCGTGACACGCTTCGCGGTCCTCTTCGTCGAGGCGGGCGAGACGGAATGGCGCGCCCGGCACGGCCTCACCGACGCCGAATATCAAAAGGTCTACGACACCTGGGTTCCTCGCGGCTACCGCCCCGTCACGGTGTCGAGCTACCTCACCGCCGACGGGCCACGCTTCGCCCTCGCCCTCATCAAGGACGGCGGGGAGTGGGTCGCCCGGCACGACATGACCGGCGCGAGATACCAGGCCGAATTCGAGACTCGCCTCGCCGCCGGCCTCCGCCCCATCGCCGTGGTTGGATATGCCAAAATCGCACGAACCGGGACCGAGGCGTTCGACCGGGCGATGCAGTCTTTCATGAAGGATCGGTCGATCCCAACGGGCACGATCACCGTCTCGCACCACGGACGGATCCTCTTCTCGAAGGGGTACGGCTACGCCGACCGCGACAAGACGCGAGCCATCCTCCCCACGGATCCCTTTCGGATCGCAAGTCTCACCAAGCCGATCACCGCCGCCGCCGTCCGCAACCTGATCGCGCGCGGCGCGATCGGTCTCGACACCAGGGTATTCGACTACCTCGGCCTCGCCCCTCCCCCCGGCAAGAGACCCGATCCGCGCCTAAGCGACATCACCATCCGCCACTTGCTCGATCACAAGGGCGGCTGGGATCGTGACGCCACGTTCGACCCCATGTTCCGCCCGCTCGAGATCGCCGAGGATCTGGGCAGGCCCGGACCCGCGACGGCGAACGATGTCATCCGCGCCATGTCGGGCAAGCCCCTCGACTTCGCCCCCGGCACGAAGACCGCCTACTCGAACTTCGGCTACTGCGTCCTCGGGCGCGTCATCGAGAGGGCGACCGGGCAGTCGTACACCGCGCACGTCCGCGAAGACCTCCTCGCCCCGCTGGGGATCACCACCATCGACCTCGGGCGCACCCTGCCTTCCCGGCGCGACAGCCGGGAGCCGTTCTACGCCGACGCCGGCATGGGTCGCAACGTCATGCGGCCCATGAGCCGACCCCCCGTCGCCTTGCCGGACGGCAACTTCCACCTCGAGGCGATGGACTCGCACGGCGGACTCATCGCGTCGAGTGTGGACCTGGCGCGATTCCTCACCGCCTACTGGATCAGCGGCGAGCCGCGCCAGGGGGGGAACAGCCGAGGCCACCACTTCGGCAACCTGCCCGGCACGTTCACCCTGATGATGCAACACCCCAGCGACCTCGATGTCGCCGTCCTCTTCAACCAGGGGGCCGACCCCTCGAGGAAGAAGTACGAGGACATCCTCCCGCAGATGAACGCCGCCTGCAAGCGCGTCGCCGCCTCCGAGACGACCTACGCGGCGATCTGGGGGAAGGGTTGAATCGTTTCGCCGCGACGCGAAGCGGAGCGCGTCCCACGCCTCGCGGCCAGACACGATCACTCGGGCGGCAGCCGGGTCGCCGCCAAGCTCGTGTCCCGCTCCAGGTATCGCGCGCCCCATATCCACATTACACCCCCCAGAAGGACGGTGACGGAGACGAACTGGAACGCGAGGTCGTAACGGTGCTTCGGGCCGATGATCCAGCCCATCACGCTGGGAGAGATGGCGTCGCCGAACAGGTGGATGATGAGGATGTTCAGGGCGAAGCCGCGCGACCGCAGCAGGGGGTGGACGACGTTGGCGTTGATGGTGTTCGTCGGACCGGTGTTGAAGAATAGGCAGAAGACGAAGACACCCATCGGGATCCAGGCGAGGGGGAAATCGTCCCTCCAGGCGACCATCCACAGGAGGGCGGGGAAGCCGACGCACATCGCCGCCCCCGATACGAGGAAGTACGACCCGGAGAATCGCTTGCGTGCGGCGTCGCCGGCGAGGCCACCGAGGATCGTTGCCAGGAGTCCGAGGAGGGCCGTCATGCCGCCGAAGACCGTCACCGGATCGAGGCCCAGGAAATGGGGGACCGGGTGAT
>JANXSH010000315.1 GCA_025356615.1 Planctomycetia bacterium
ATTACTACACAAAACGAAAAGATGTCCTCGCCGGTCGAGTGGAGAAGGTCTATGTCAATCTTGACGATTCACCTCTTCGGGAACCCGGCCATCGCGGAAAACGGCAGCATGGATGGCTGCTTCAGGGGGAAGGATTCCCCCGCTCTTTCGACCACGACGGGGGGTTGACTCCCAGGCTCGAGCTTGGCCTTGAGCGGGGCAGACCCGATTGCTAATATCCGCGGCGTCAATGGGGGACGGAGGGCCACCTCCTGAACCCAGATCGAACTGCTCACACCTGATTCACGTCCATGCCGGTAAAGCTCACCGGAACGAGCGAACCGTTGCAAGAGTCCAGGTGATGGCGGCTTCCACGGAAGGGGGCCCGCGTGCCCTGCGGCGTGCGGGTGAGGGAGGATTTCTCATGAGCGCAAGTCGGACCGAGAAGGGGCAAGTCCGAGTACATATCCGCTGGATGATCCGGCGAGACATGCCGGAAGTCCTCCAGACGGAGCAGGAGAGTTTCGACTTCTCCTGGTCGGAGGAGGACTTCCTCCGCTGCCTGCGGCAGCGGAATTGCATCGGCATGGTCGCCGAGCAGGGGGAGCGAGTGATCGGCTTCATGATCTACGAATTGCACAAGCAGAAGCTGCACATCCTCAATTTTGCGGTCCACCCGCAGTTTCGCCGCTGCGACGTGGGCCTCCAGATGGTGTCGAAGCTGATCGGCAAGCTGTCGAGCCATCGCCGAACGCGGATCACGCTCGAGGTGCGCGAGTCGAATCTGCCCGCGCAGATGTTCTTCAAGGACCAGGGCTTCCGCGCCGTGCGCGTCCTGCGTACCTTCTACGAGGATTCGGGCGAAGACGCTTATCTGCTGCAATACTGCCTGGGCGGCGAGGTTCTCGACGAAGCCGTCGAGACCGCCAATCGCATCGCCCAGTACGAGGAGAGCTGAAGAACCCCGCCACGGGGGGATCAGGCCGGGACTGAGCGCATCGCGAGGGAGACCTCGCAGGCGCTCGGTTCCGGCCTGATGGCGTTGACATATCTATGCCGCGAGCAGTGGGGCGTAGAACGCCTTCGTGGTGAGTGAGCGCCTTCCACGGAGTGGCTCCACACCGCACCGCTCGTGAGGTCTGATAAGCTGTAGCGATTATACCGCCTCTGCCGAGAGTGCCGAGAGAGCCGATAGTCCGTATTATCCTTGAAGAGGGGATGGAGGGAGTTTACTCTAGATATCGTCTGGGAAGAGTTTACCCAATCTATCAGCGCTGAGGGAAACAACGATGAAGAATCACTCGATGATGGCTGGCCTGATGGCCGTGGTGGTCGCCCTGATCCTCGGTTCCTCGGCCTGGAGCCGACCGCCCGAAACGGATGAAGACCTCCGCAAGGATCTTCGCGTCCTCAAGGAAGACCTCGCCCGGTTGAAGAGGGATGTGGATCTCGATCGCCGCGAGGCCGCGACGCAAGCCCGCCGTCTCGAAGAGAGCCTGGATCGCATCACGCTGGCGCTCGAAAAGCTGTCGGGGACCGGGTTGACGACATCCCGCCCCTCGATGGCCCTTTCCCCCGTTCGCCGGACGACCGGGACGATCCGGCTCGACAATCGGATGAACGTCCAGGCGCGCGTGACCATCGACGGCCTCCAGTACACCATCCCGCCCCGCTCGATTCGGACCCTGCGCGACCAGCCGACCGGGGCGTTCGGGTACGATGTCACCGGCGACGGGTACGGTCAGGCGAGCTATCGCTCCAGCCTGGCGGCCAACGAGACGCTCACCGTGACCGTGTATTAGAAGCCTAATGCCAAGACGAGACGAGTGGATGATCGTGACGATCGACGGGCCAGCGGGGGCGGGAAAATCCAGCGCCGCCCGCGCCCTGGCCCGGACGCTGGGATTCGAGTTCCTCGACACGGGGTCCATGTTCCGGGCCGTGGCGCTCGCCGCCCTGCGTTCCGGGGTACACCTCTCGGACGAGGTCGGCCTGTCTCGCCTCCTGGCTGAAGTCCGTCTCGAGATGGTCGCCGGGCGAATCTCACTCGACGGCGAAGATGTCAGCGCGACGATCCGCACGCCCGAGGTGTCCGTGGGGTCGTCGGTCGTGGCGGCGAGCGCGGTCGTCCGACCGCGCCTCGCGGCGCTCCAGCGCCAGATCGCGACGGGACGCAATTTCGTCTGCGAGGGCCGCGACCAGGGGACGGTCGTCTTCCCCGCGCTTCCAGTTCACCGACCCGCCGGCACTAGCGTTCCTCGGCGTCGGCGGTCAGGAAGAACTTGCACGCCGCGTCGGGGAAGACGACAGTCCCCTGGTCGCGGCCCTCGCAAACGAAATTTCGCCCTGTCGCGATTTGGCGCTGGAGCGATGCCAGGCGCGGCCGGACGACCGCGCTCGCCGCCACGACCGATGACCCCGCCGAC
>JANXSH010000336.1 GCA_025356615.1 Planctomycetia bacterium
TCCTCGACCGGCTCGACCGGGCGACGAAGAACCACGCGCGGCGGGATCCGCTCGAGCTGGGCGTTCAGCAGATCCTTCGGCCCAATGCCGAGGCGGATTCGCTGTTCGGCCTCCCCGACGTGCCGGGGCCGATGTGGTTCATCGCGGGGAACCACGAAGACTATCAGGCGCTCAACGATCGCTACGGCGGCCCCGGCTCGACGGAAGCGGACTTCCCCGTCGATCACTACTCTCGGGTCCGGTGCATCGTCAACGGCGAAGTCGTCACGTTGCCGGGGGGCCTTCGCGTCGGCGGGATCTGGGGGATCGACCACGACGCGCCGAACGCGCGACGGCACATCGCCGACGAGATTCGCCTCGACCAGCGTGTCGCCCGGAAGCTGGCGATGCGGGCGTTCGATGTCCTCTTGTCCCACGATTCGCCTCGGGACGGCTCCGTCCCCGACGCGGGGAGCCTCGCCGTGACGGAAATCCTCTCGCTGGCGCGCCCGGCGTTCGGCTTCTACGGCCACTACCACGGCGTCGAGCGCCTCGACGAGTGCGACCACTCGCCGACCGAGGTGCGCCACCTCGCCGCCCTCAACTTCGAGGGACGAGGCCACACGGCCAACGAAACCGCAATCGGCGTCCTGAGATGGACGGCGGGGGAGGGGACGTTCGAGTACGTCGATGCGAAATGGCTGAAGTCGATCACGAAACACAACTGGTTGGCCCGCGCCTCGCCCAGTTGATCGATCGTGACACGAGGGGAGGGGAGATCAGAGGATCTCCCCTCCCCTCGTACCGTTCTGGTAGACGAATCGAGCAGGCCCACTCGCCGGGATCGAGAGGTTCTTCCTCACGATCCATTAGTAACCGTAATACGGAGCCGGAGCATAGTAGGCATGCGGATAGGCCGGGGCGAAGTAAGGTGCCGGCGGGCAGTAGCTCGGCGGGCAATAGTTCGGCGTGCAGGTCGTGGAGACGCTCAACGAGAGGCCAAAGCTGATGCCGTAAGTTCCCGCCTGAGCGGAATTCTGTGAGCCGGCGAGCAAGGCGACGGCGAGGGCGAACGCGAAGATGAACTTCTTCATATCTGTTCCTCCGAAGTCAAACAGTGACAGGGTGTGAATCTTTCTCCCCGTGAGACCAATTCACAGTGCAAGAACGATAGTGCCAAAATCCGGTCTGGGAAAGAAGATCACCCTGGGTAGTTTGTACGGGTCGAAGGCACATGCGGTCTTACGACGGGCGCATCCGGCAGGGTGCGAGAAGTCGTTGCATACGGCGCGGGACCGTATTGGGCCGAATGGGTGGCGTTCCTATGATGTACCTCGTGAGGTGTTCCCTTCCCTTGAATGAGGCGCTCATGATTCGCTTCGCATGCGTTTGCGGCCGACAACTCCAGGCGAGAGAAGAAGACGGGGGCCGAAAGGCGAAATGCCCGAGCTGCGGGGCCATCTCCACCGTCCCGGCCACGGAGGACGCTTCGCCGTCCCCCGAACACGCAATCCAGGCCGATGCTCCGATTCGCCCGAGTCGTGAGGACCGGCGCGAGGAACGCGAAGACCGCCCGAAACGCCGCCGGAATCGCGAAGTCGCGCCGGGCGCGACCAGCGGCAAGGCGACGGCGGCGATGATCCTCGGCATCTCGTCCCTCTTCCTGTTCCTCACAGCCATCCCAGGCGTGATCCTCGGCATCCTCGCCCTGCGCGACATCGGCAAGAGCGACGACGAACTCGGCGGCAAGGGCATGGCGATCACCGGCCTCGTCCTCAGTTGCGTCAGCTTCGTCCTGATCTTACCCGTCGTCCTCCTGATCGGCTTGCTCATTCCGGCGGTCGGTGCCGTGCGCATTGCGGCAGAACGCACGCAGGACGCCAACAATCTCAGGCAGATGGGGATCGCGATGCACATTCACAACGACAACTATGGCGGCTTGCCCCAAGCCGCCGCCTATCAGGACGCGAACGGCAAGCCACTCCTGAGCTGGCGCGTCGCCCTCCTGCCCTTCATCGAACAGGACAATCTCTACAAGCGATTCCGCCTCGACGAGCCTTGGGACAGCCCGACCAACAAAGCGTTGTTGCCGCTGATGCCGAGGGTCTATGCCCTGCCGAACGACCCGAACACAGGCTCGGGGATGACGTGCTACCAGGTGTTCGTCGGTGCCGGGTCCGCGTTCGAGCCACGAAAACGAGGTCCGAACGATGGACCACCCGTCCCCGGTCAGGTTCGATTGGGCTGGAACCTATCCGACTTCCCCGACGGATTATCGAACACGTTCCTCATCGCCACCTGCGCAACTCCTGTACCCTGGACGAAGCCGGACGACCTCCCGTTCTCCCCCACGGGGCCGGTCCCCCAACTGGGCGGGCAGATGAGACAGGGATCCAATATGGCGTTCGCGGACGGCTCGGTGAGACTCATCCAGCCGAACACCTCCGACGAGACGCTCCGCGCCGGCGTCACGCGCAACGGCGGGGAGGGCGTCACGTTTCCCTGAGCGGTCGTTGATTGGACTGCGGGTGGGTACGATACCGTTCGATCTCATGGGCCTCGTGCGTCGGCCCCCCTACCTTCCCCAGGAAGAGACTCGATGATCCGCTTCACCTGCGTCTGTGGCAGACAGCTCTACGGCAGAGAAGAAGACGTAGGCCGGATATCGCAGTGCGTCGATTGCGATGCCATCTCCACAACCCGTCGGCGTGGGGCGATGACGGTGATATAATAGAGGCGTGGGGACGAACGCCCCGTTTCACGAGGCAGTCGAGGTATTCGCGAGGATGACTCATGGAGACGATAACCATCTCGATCGAAGTCGATGCCGACTCGGCGCGCATTTTTTCCGAGGCGTCCATCGACGAACGACGCAAGCTCCAACTCCTACTCAGGCTCCGCCTACGCGAGCTAACGACTGGCCCTGTCCGATCGCTTGGGGACATCATGGACGAGATCGGCGCACGGGCGGAGGCGCGGGGTCTGACCCCAGAAATCCTGGAGTCCCTCCTACATGACGACTGATATCCGAGTGGTCATCGATACCGGCGTTGCCATTAGCGCCGTGCTGCTCCCCCGCTCAGTCCCCCGGCAAGCATTCGACTTGGCCGTCAGATACGGCAGGCTGCTGGTATCGGCAGCCACGATAGCCGAGCTCGAAGAGGTGTTCCGTCGCCGCAAGTTTAACAAGTATGTGCTCGAGGATGAGCGGCTCGAGTTCTTGGCGGCGCTGCTACGCGAAGGCGAGACTATAGAAGTCACGGAAGTGATAAAGGAATGCCGAGATCCGAAGGACGACAAGTTCTTGGAACTGGCTGTGAGTGGCAAAGCGAGCCACCTGATCAGCGGTGATGCGGACCTTCTGGTCCTAAACCCCTTCCGAGGGGTTGTCATCGCGACACCACAAGATTTTCTGTCTAGCACAAGAACGAGGTAGGTCGGAAGAGGGATTTATCTATCGCTTACGGCGTCAGCAGGTCTATCGGTACTCTCGGATTGGGAGTCGAACTTCTTCGGCCTGGTGAACGTGGTATTCGAGGAGCGGTTCGGCGAAGCGGTGCCGGAGTCGCGTCATTCCCGATGGCCGACGGTTCAGGGTTAGACAGGATGATCCGAATCACGTCTTACCGCGTCACCGGATCCATCAACGCGGCCGGCGATACTTGCACCTGCGCGAACACCTGTGCGACCTCGGCGGGTGTCGGTGTCCGTACTGCCACCTTCAACTCGGCGGGGATCTTCTCGACGGCGACGGCGCAGAACTTCAGCTCGGGTTGTTTCGAGATCGTGTCGGTCGCGGCGATCGTCAGGTAGTTGACCGCGTTGCCCTCGCCGTAGAGGTCGCCCCAGTGGAAGGGTAGGAACACCTGGCCGGGGGCGACCTGCTCGCTGACGCGGGCGGGCAGGCGAATCGTACCGCGTCGGCTGCTGATCTGCACCACCTCGCCGGTGGCGATGTCCATCTTCCGGGCGTCGTCGTGGTGGATCTCGAGGTACGCGCCGGGGTCGCGGCGGTTGAGCTTCTCGCACTTCGCCGTGCGCGTCAGCGTGTGCCAGTGGGCGTAGAGCCGACCCGTCGTCAGGATGAACGGGAACTCGTGGTCGGTCAGCTCGCGCGGCACCTGGTGCGGGCGGGCGAGGAGCCGAGCGCGGCCATCGGGAGTGGGGAACACATGGTCGAGGTAGCGACGAGGACTGCCGCGATGCTCCTCGGTTGGGCAGGGCCAATAGACGTGGCGATCGGATCGGAGGCGCTTCGCCGTGATGCCGGTCATGTCGCAGGGCCGGCCCGTGGTCAGCGCCCGGAACTCTTCCCAGACCTCGGCGCTGTTCTCGAAGTCGAACCCGGAGAACCCCAGCGCCTTGCCCATGCGGGCGAGGATCTGCCAGTCGGACAGCGCGACGCCTGGCGCGTCGAACAGCTTCGGGCTGAAGCTGACGAGGCGCTCGCTCGAGGTGCTGGTCCACTCCTTCTCGCCCCACTGGGCGGCGGGGAAGAGGACATCGGCGGCGAGGGTCGTCTCGGTCGGGTGGTAGGCGTCGGAGACGACGACGAGTTCGGCCCGCTCCAGGGCGCGCTTCACCAGGTGCAGGTCTGGCAGGCTGACCATCGGGTTCGTCGCGGCGATCCAGATCGCCTTGAGCTGGCCCTTCTCCAACGAGCGGAACATCTCGACGGCGGTCAGGCCCATCTTCGGCTGGATGCTGCCCTCGGGCTGCTTCCAGGCGCGTTCTAGCTCTCGGCGATGGCCCGCGTCATCGACGAAGCGATAGCCGGGCAACTGGTGGGCCAGCAATCCCGCCTCCCGGCCACCCATCGCGTTGGGCTGGCCGGTGAGGGAGAACGGCCCCGCGCCGGGCTTGCCGATCTGGCCGGTGAGCAGGTGCAAGTTGATGAGGCTGTTGCACTTCCAGGTTCCGACGGTACTCTGGCCCATCCCCATGCAGTAGAAGCTCAGGAACGTCTGCGTTCGCGAGATGCGCCGCGCGACGCGCTCGACCTGCGTCTGGTCGAGGCCGGCGGCGGCGCACAGGGCGCTGACCTTTTCCTCCGCGAGGTACTCCTTCAGTGCGGCGATGCCGTTCGTGTGGTGGGCGATGAAGCCCTCGTCGCACATGTCGAAATCGATGATGAGCCGGCACAGGGCGTTGAGTAGCGCGATGTCGCCGCCGGGACGGATCGGCAGGTGGATGTCGGCGATCTTCGCGGTCGCCGTCTTGCGCGGATCGACGACGATGATGGTCATGCCGGGCCGAGCGGCCTTGGCCGCCTTGAGGCGGTCGAACGTGACGGGGTGCGCCTCGGCCATGTTGCTGCCGATGATGAAGACCACGTCGGCAATTTCGATATCGTCGTAGCAGTTCGGCGGGCCGTCACTGCCCAGGCTCGAGCGATAACCGGCGACCGCGCTCGCCATGCAAAGGCGACTGTTGGAGTCCGTGTTGTTCGTGTGCAGGTGGCCCTTGAACAGCTTGCAGGCGAGGTACGCCGCCTCGGTGTCGAGTTGGCCGGAGCCGTAGAACGCGACGGCGTCGGGGCCGTGCTTGGCGATGATCTCGCGGAATCGACCGGCGACCTTGTTGATGGCGGTGTCCCAGGTGGCGGGGCGGAACGTCTCGCCGCGCGAGGACCGCATCATCGGGTGGTCGAGCCGATCCGGCGTCGCAATGGTTTCGCCGAGCAGCGACCCTTTGGCGCAGATCTTGCCGAGGTTCGCGGGGGCATCGGCGACCCCGCGAATCTTGATCGAGGCGGAATACGGCCCCAGTTCGCCATCAAGTTCGAGCCGACAACCGACGCCGCAGTAGGGACAAATCGACTCGCCCTTGACGGGAAGGGACCAGCTTCGAGAGGACATTTTCGATCACCTCGGGCAGAATGAAGCCGGTGAACCAAGACAAACTAACCACAGAGGCATTTTGTAGGGTGGGTCGAGCATCGCTTTAGCGATGCGAGGCCCACCAGCGCTTCCCTGGCTTCACCCTTACCCATGAAACCGAGGGCGGGTGGTGGGCCTCGCACCGCTTCGCGTTGCTCGACCCACCCTACAAAATGCCTCTTTGGTTCTTTTGTCTTCGAATCTACGCCGTCGGCTGGATCGTCGATGGCCATTTCCGTAGAGGCCGCTTGGGCGAGGCGTGAACCGTCGGCTTACTGACTTCGTGTTCCGTATGATCGCACGTCCCGTTGCATGTCTTGTCGGTCGCGAACACTTCGTCGAGCGCCTCGATGCTGGGGAGTTCGAGGAAGACCTCATCTCCGTCGATCTTGACGGGGAACGTCTGGATCGAGAGATCCTTGTCGCTCATTCCCTTGCCGGTCTCGAGGGAGAAGGTTTTCTTGTGGACGGGGCAAGCGACCTTCGGCTTGTCCGCGGCATCCCCGATCATGCCGCGCGATAAGGCGAACTCGCGCTTGTGCGGGCACATATTCTGCGTGGCGTACCACTCGCCGCGACTGGTGAAGTTGAACACCGCGATCTGCGTCTTGCCGTACTTGATCGTCGCCCCGCCGTCGCGCGGGAAGTTCCAGGTCTTCCCGACCTGAACCCACCTCGTCGGAGCCTCGTCGAACGGCACTTTGATCGCCTCACCGTTCGCATGACTTCCCGTCGGGTCCGACTTCCGCAGCGTCAGCTCGTGGACCGGGACGAACGACGACCCCCACGGTGCCGGATACTGCTGCTCGCGTTCCTTGACGAACTCGATGGTCGGCTCGGTCTCGTCGGTGTTGACGAACTGCTGGAACAGTCGGCGTTTCTCGGGATCGTTGACGACCTCGGCCCACTCGCAGTGATAAGTATCGACGATGAGTTGCATCTGCCTTTCGAGTTCGTCGCAGATGCCGAGGCTGTCGTGGAGGATGACGTGTCGGAGGTAGTCGATGCCCCCTTCGAGCTTATCGAGCCAAACCGAAGTGCGAGTCAGGCGGTCGGCGGTCTGGGTGTAGTACATGAGGAAGCGATCGATGTACTTGATGCACGTCGCCGAGTCGAGATCCCCGGCGAGCAGCTCGGCATGGCGCGGCTTGGCCCCGCCGTTGCCGCACACATAGAGATTCCAGCCCTTCTCCGTGGCGATGATGCCGAAGTCCTTGCTCTGCGCCTCGGCACACTCTCGGACGCAGCCGGACACGGCACCCTTCAGCTTGTGAGGCGCACGCAGTCCCTTGTAACGGTTCTCGACTTCGATGGCGAACCCGACCGAATCCTGCACGCCGAATCGGCACCAGGTCGAGCCGACGCAACTCTTGACGGTGCGCAGCGCCTTGGCGTAGGCGTGTCCGCTCTCGAAGCCGGCGTTTACCAGCATCTCCCAGATGTCCGGGAGCGTGTGGACCGGAGCGCCGAACAGATCGACTCGTTGCGCGCCGGTGATCTTGGCGTAGAGGCCGAATTTCTTGGCGACCGTGCCCAGGGCGATGAGCTTGTCGGGAGTGATCTCGCCGCCCGGAACGCGCGGCACGACGGAGTAGGTGCCGCCCCGCTGCGTGTTGGCGAGGAAGCGGTCGTTGGAGTCCTGGATCGTGGTCTGATCGACGACGCTTTCGTTCCACAGGCTCGCGAGGATCGAACCGACCGCGGGCTTGCAAATCTCGCAGCCGTTGCCCCGACCGTGGCTATGGATTACCTCGTCGAAGGTCTTGATGCGCTTGATCTTGATGATCTCGAACAACTCCTGCCGGGTGCAGGTGAAGTGTTCGCACAGGTTGTTGTTGACCTTCTTACCGGCTGCCTTGACCTCGGCCTTGAAGAGATCGACGACGAGAGGCATACAGCCGCCGCAGCCGGTGCCGGCGTTGGTGCATCGTTTGACCTCATCGACGGAGCAGAGGTTCTTCAGGCGAATGGCATCGCAAATTTGCGCCTTACTGACGTTGTTGCACGAGCAGACCTGGGCATCGTTGGGAATGCTGGTGACGACGTTGGTATGGCCGCCACTCTTGCCGAGCAGCACCTCGCTGGGGGTCATGGCCAGCGTCTCGCTGCTCTTGGCGAGCATCGACAGGATTCCGTACTCGGAGGCGTCGCCGACGAGGATGCCGCCGAGGAGGCGGTTGCCCTCGTGATTGAACAGGAGTTTTTTGTAGGAGCCTTTGAAGGGATCTTCGTAGGTGATGGCTTTGGCCTTCGTCTCGTCCGCGAAACAATCGCCGAAGCTCGCGACATCGACCCCCATCAGCTTGAGTTTCGTGGACATATCCGCACCCTTGAAGGTCCGATTCTGTCCGACGAGATTTGCAGCGGCGATCTCGGCCATCTCATAACCCGGTGCGACCAGGCCGTAGATCATGCTGCCGTACAGCGCGACTTCCCCGATCGCGTAGATGTTGGGGTCGTTCGTGCGCAAGTGGTCATCGATGACGACGCCGCCGCGCTGGCCCACCAGCAGACCGCAGGTACGAGCCAGGTCGTCGCGTGGCTTGATACCGGCGGAAACGACGATCATCGAGACATCGAGTGCGGGGCCGTCGGCGAAGGCCATGCCTTCGACTTTGCCGTTGCCGAGGATTTCCTTGGTGTTCTTGTTGAGATGGACCTGGACGCCGAGCGCGTTGATCTTGCCGACGAGAACCTTGGAGCCGATCTCATCGATTTGCCGTGGCATGAGGCGGGAGGCGAACTCGACGACGTGCGTTTCCAGGCCGAGGTCGAACGTCGCCTTCGCGGCTTCCAGACCGAGCAGGCCGCCCCCGATGACCGCCGCTTTGCGGGCCGACTTGCCGTAGGCGATGATCTGATCGAGATCCTCGATCGTGCGATAGACGAACACGCCTTTCTTATCCACGCCCGGCAACGGCGGCACGAACGGGGCGGACCCGGTCGCCAGCACGACGACATCGTAAGGGATCTCCTGGCCGCGTGCGGAGCGGACGAGCCGCTTTACTCGGTCGATTTCGGTTGCGCGATCGCCGAGAAAGAGCGTGATGCCGTTCTGCTCGTACCAGTCAGTGGGAGCAAGGGCAAGTTTCTCGGCCTGGCGGTGGTCGAAGTATTTGGTGAGATTGACCCGATCGTAAGCCGCCCTCGGTTCTTCACAGAACGTGACGATCTTCCAGGTGTGTTTGGTGTCGTATTCGACGAGTCGTTCGCAGAAGCGATGCCCGACCATGCCGTTGCCGATGACCACAACGGTCTTCTGGCGGTTTTCCATGAGAGGGAGGTCTCCGGGTACGAGTATCGGCTGCATCCCAGAAGAGCGAGAGTCTGCGTTCCAGCGGGATACGCTTGGAATATAGGAGAGTGATTTGCCAATGAGCAACAATGATGCCAACAGGTGGAATGGTCGAAATTATCCGCCTAAATGGCTGACAAATAGGTAGATACGTCGGCGACGATCGCTGACAGGAAGAAGGCAATCGTCGAGCGGCGGTGCATAGGTGATGGGCAGGTGTGCATGGGATGTGGGCAGAGGGAGCGTAGGACGCGGCAGCGGGGTACGATAGAGACTGGAGGGGTCGAGCGATCGATTAGCCGCGACGGAACGCGGAGCGCGGACGCCTCGCGCTCCGCGTTGCGGCTAAGACCAGTCGGGCATCCGGCCTTCACTGACATCGCGTTCCCACTCGTCGAGCAGGGGCCAGGATTCGACGCAGGTGCCGAAGTCCGCCATGTATTGGTACTTCGTTAGGCGATCGATTGCCGCCTGTACGATGCGATTGTCGCGGCGGAAGACCGGGCCGTGGCTGGGCAAGAGGAACTCGGTGTCGTCGTGCCGGATACGCTCGAGGGACTCGAGGAAGGCCGGGATATTCGAGCCGTGGTGGGCGTCGATGACGCCGACGCAGCTGTCCTTGTAGATGTTGTCGCCGCAGAACAGGAGGTTGCCGAGTTTGAAGCTGAGTTGGCCCCAGGTGTGGCCGGGCGTGTGCCAGACCTCGAGTTTCTGGTCGCCGACGGTGATCGTGTCGCCCTCCTGGAGGCGGATGTCCACCTTGACCTTGGGCAACGGCATCGAGATGTTCTGGGCCTTGATCGTGGCGAAGGTCAATTCGGTGTCGCCGGTCTCGATCGCCTCGATGCTCTGAGGGTGGGCGGCGATCCTGGTCTTGAGGGCGTCTTTCGCGCGGGAGAGGCCCTGGATGTGGTCGATGTCGGCGTGCGTGGCGATGACCATCTTGCACGTCGAAAGGTTGAAGTCCATCTTGCGGAGCAGGTCGATGATCGCGTCGGTCTGGTCGATGAACCCGATGTCGATGAGCAAGAATTCGTTGCCGCCATCGATGAGGTAGACGTTCACGCCCAGCACCCGGCCGGCCTGGTAGTTCAATTCGATGACTCGGGGGAAGATATACTTTCTAGGCATCATGGCGCTTTGGTCCCACGGGTGATCCGGCGAACCTATCTTAGGCGGCGCTCGCTGCGAATCAAGACGCTGGATGTGCGGTACACGCCCGCAGCCCCTCCTCGAACGACGGGTACGCCAGGGCGACGCCGAGTTCCTCGCGGAGTCGGCGATTGACCACCCGGCGGTTCACCCGTTCCGATTCGGACACCGGGAGCGGCGGCGCGACGAAGTGCG
>JANXSH010000343.1 GCA_025356615.1 Planctomycetia bacterium
GACCTCCGCCGATCGGTAGCCCTCTCCACCGCCAAGATCGCCGGCCCTGGGGCGGGGGGCATCCTCGCCACGACACTTGCTGGCGACGAGGGCAAGGACCGCGTCCTGGTCGATGGCCTCGTCCGATCGCTGGAGATGCTCGGCAAGTCGGGGATCGACGCGCTCCTGAGCGTCGCCGACTCCGGCGTGCAGAAGGACATCGACCGCGTCGCGGCGACGTTCCTCGGCCTGCGCACCCGACCCGCGTTCGACGCCCTGCCACCGCTGCTGAAGAATCCGCACCTGTCCACCAAGCAGCGAGTGGAACTCCTCGAATCGATCCTGAATTATCGGGTCGAAAGCCTGGAGGCGGTCATGACGCCAATCGCAGCGAATGCGAAGGAAAGCGACGAGGTCCGTCTGGCCATGCTGAAGATCCTCGTAACGAGCGGCGCGACCTCCGGGCCGAAGACCTCCGCGTTCGTCGTGGCTCAGCTCGGCAACAACGATCTCGACGTGCGGATGGCCGCCCTGGCGACGGCATCGGCGCTTCGGGTGACGGCGTCCTCCGGCGTGCTGGTCGAGGCGCTCGCCGGTGAGTTGTCCCCCGCAGAGCGACTCGCCACGGTGCGAACGTTGCGCCAGGCCGGCGTCAAGGAAAAAGCGGTCTGGGAGGCCGTCCGGCGGGAGATGGGGAACGGGTCCGTCTCGCTCGAGCGAGAGGCGTTGCGGACCCTCGCCATCCTCCACCCCGAGACGGCCCTCTTCGAGGCGGAGGCGCACCTCCTCGCCAAGGACGTGGACCTCCAGCGCGAGGCGGTCGTCGTCTCCGGTCTGTCGGCGACGGGGGCGAGGCGCGTCGGGAAACTGTGGCAGGACGGCAAACTCCCCAAGGCGCTCCGGCCCGCAGTCCTCACGACGTTGCGGGCGTGGGCCGAGAAGGACGCCGAGTGCGCGAAACTGCTGGAGGCGATCTCTCAGAAAAGCAAGAATTAGCCACAGATGAACACAGATGAACACAGATAGAAGACCAGAATAAAGACGGATCGAATACGCTCTTCTAAATGCTCTTCATCTTATCTGTGTTCATCTGTGTTCATCTGTGGCTAATTCTACTTTCACTTCTTCGGGGCGGTCGCGGAATCGCTCGAGTCCTTGTTCGGCGCACCATTCGCCCCCCAGACGTTGGTCTGGAGGTCAGGATCCATTTCGACTTCCTTCAGCCAGGGACCGCCGGCGCTGGAGCAACCCAGAGGGGCGGCGAGCAAGAGGCACAGCATAAGACGTTTCATCGGAACTCTCCTCGGGCCGCCGACTCAACCGATTCCGCCGTGGACGCGATCATACGTCATGTGAGACGGCTGGTCGGTGAACCAGATGCGCTCCCACTCGAGTTCGATCTGGCGGAGATCCTCGGAGTTGTTGAGCAACTCTTGGATCCGCTTGGTCGGGTTGGAAGAGTAGATGTTTATGAAGCAGCCCGCGTTGTAGAACGCGCAGACGGCGACACAGATCAGGAGCAATCGACGCATTTCCCACCTCCCCGGTCGGTGAACGGATCACGGACTCCGGGGAATGGGCTGGACCTGCCACCTGGAAAGAACCCCGGAAAGAGCATTTCCAAGGATTGTATCGTCGATTCCGATCGTCCCACTTGAACCGGATCTGCCGAGTTCGAGGATTAGGTCGCCTTGCCGGGCTTGCCCGCGCGGGGCTTCGCGGTCGCACCGTTCGCGGCGGGCTTGGCGGGCTTGATCGGCTTGGCTGGCTCGACGAGGGGGGAGACGGCCTCCTCGACCGGCGCGCGGCGGAGGACGGTCGGTCGGGGGATCTTCTTGAGTTTGCGGACCTTCTCTTCCATCTCCTTGCCCGGCTTGAAGGTGACGACGTTCTTCGGCGGGACATCGACCTTCTCACCCGTGCGCGGGTTGCGTGCCTTGCGGGCCTTGCGCTGCTTGACCTCGAACACGCCGAAGTTGCGCAGCTCGATCCGGCCTTCTTCGAGGAGCGTGTTGACGATTGCCTCGAACGTCAGATCGACGATGTCCTTGGTCTGCAATTGCGTCAGACCGGTCTTATCCGAAATCATCTGGACGATCTGCTTCTTGGTCACGGATCCCAACTCCTGATAGTGCTACTCGGGACCATCCTCGACACGCGATGCGATGGGTTAACATTAATCAGGGTAAGAACTAGTGTCAAGGAAAAAGGCGAAGTCTGGGGAAAGTCGCCCCTCTACGCGGGGGTTTCCCCTTCCGGGCGGGCCAATTCGGGGCGAATGGGCAAGAGAGGTTGCGTGCGAGGCGCTTCGCCGGTAGGATTCGCCTTCATCGAGCGACCGTCGATGGGGCACAGGATCTCGAGAGCGACGCATGGAGCAAGTGAGCCTGGCCCAGCCGGGCATACGAAATCTGGTTACGGGCGCGAACGGCTTCGTGGGCCGGTATCTCGTCGCCGCGCTCCTGGCGCGGGGCGAACGGGTCGTCGCGTTGACCCGTTCGACCCCAACGAAGGACTCGCCCGCCGAGTCGCGCACCTGCGACCTCGTCGAGGGCGACATCGGCTCCCTCCTCCGCGAGGTCCGCCCAGCATGCATCTATCACCTCGCCGGCTTCAGCGACGCGGGCGCGTCCGTCCGCCATCCCGAGATCGCCCATCGTGACAACCTCGTCGCCACCGAACGACTGCTCGACGGCCTGTTAACCCTCGACCCGCGCCCGCGCGTCTTGCACGTCAGCAGCGGACTGGTCTACGGCGCGCCCGGCCAGGGGACCGACCCCTTCGACGAGGCCAGCCCCCTCCACCCCCAAACGCCCTACGCGGAGAGCAAGATCGCCGCCGAGCGGTCGGTCGAGCGATTCGGGCGGGAGACGGGGGTCGAGATCGTCCGCGCCCGGCCCTTCAATCACACCGGCCCTGGACAGTCGCCCCGCTTCGCGATCCCCGGTTTCGCCCAACGACTCGGCCTCATCGCGGCGGGGGCCGAGCCGGCCATCCTGAAGACGGGCAACCTCGATGTCGAACGCGACATCGCGGATGTCCGCGACGTGGTCGCCGCCTACCTGTTGCTCATGGAGCGAGGCGTGGCCGGAAGCGTCTACAACGTCGCCACCGGAGTCAGCACCTCGATGCGGTCGATCGTCGAAAAGATGATCGAACTCTCGGGCCTACGAGTCGAATTGCAGACCTCCGAGGATCTGGTCCGGGTCGGCGAGCCGCTCCGCGTCCGCATGCGCGTCGGCATCGACAGACTTCGGAACCTGGGCTGGGCACCACGCTTCACGCTCGACGAAACGCTCGCGGACACGCTGGCCTCCTGGGGGTTGGCTCGATAGTTGTCAGTTCTCAGTTGTCAGTTCTCAGTTGTCAGTTCTCAGTTGTCAGTTGTCAGTTGTCAGACCGGAGAGCAGCAAGACGATAAACGTGGATTACTGTCTTCAACTGACAACTGACAACTGACAACTGATTGTAGTTAAAGAATGCAGGAGGAAGAGACGATGAAAATCGCGTTCATCGGGACGGGGTATGTGGGCCTAGTCACCGGAACCTGTTTCGCCGACTGCGGCAACGACGTGACGTGCATCGACCGGGACGAGGCCAAGATCGCCACCCTGAAGGCGGGGAAACTGCCGATCTTCGAGCCGGGCCTCGGCGAGATGGTCGGCCGAAACGTCTCGGCGGGTCGGCTCGTCTTCACGACCAGCCTCCGCGACGGCATCCAGTCGGCGCAGGTCATCTTCGTCGCTGTGGGAACCCCCGAGGCACCCGACGGCTCGTCGGACTTGCGCGCCCTTCACGGAGTCGTCGCCGAGCTGGCGAAACACATTAACGGGCCGAAGATCGTCGTCATCAAGAGTACGGTGCCCGTCGGCACCAACGAGGTGGCTCACCAGTATTTCCAGAAGAACTGCCCGCACCCGGTCGATCTGTGCAGCAACCCGGAGTTCCTGAAGGAAGGGGCCGCCATCGAGGACTGCACCAAGCCCGATCGCGTCGTCGTCGGCGTCCGCCGACCCGAGGTGGGCGAAACGCTGCGCGAACTCTACGCCCCCTACATGCGGACCGAGCGGCCCTTCATCATCATGTCGCCCGAGTCGGCGGAGATGACGAAGTACGTCGCCAACGCCATGCTCGCCACGAAGATCAGCTTCATCAACGAGATGGCGAACCTCTGCGAGAAGGTCGGGGCCGACATCAACGACGTCCGCCGGGGCATCGGCCACGACGCCCGCATCGGCTTCATGTTCCTCTTCCCCGGCGCGGGCTTTGGCGGGTCGTGCTTCCCCAAGGACATTCGCTCGCTGATCCACCTCTCGAAGCAGACCGGCGACCCGATCCGCATCATGCAGGCGGTCGATTCGGTCAACGAGGACCAGAAACAAGTCCTCACGCGCAAGGTCGTCTCCCACTTTGGCGACCGCCTGAAGGGCAAGACGCTCGCGATCTGGGGGCTGGCCTTCAAGCCGCGTACCGACGACATCCGCGAGGCCCCCGCGCTGGTGCTGATCGACAACCTCCTTGCCGCCGGTGCTGGCGTGCGCGTCCACGACCCCGAGGCGATCCCGAACGTCCGCGCGATCTACGGCGACAAGATCGCCTACTGCGACAAGCCGTATGGCGCGCTCGAGGGGGCCGACGGCCTGGTGATCGTCACGGAGTGGCAGCAGTTCCGCAACCCGGACTTCGAGCTGATGCGCCGACTCCTGACCGAGGCGGTGATCTTCGACGGGCGGAACCTCTACGACCTCGAGACGATGCGCGCCAGCGGGTTCGCGTATCACTCGATCGGGAGGCAGAGTGTGAAGGGGGAGAGGTAGACCATTGGGGGAATATCTCTTTGGCTCCGTCGGACGGATCGCGTAGACTGAAGATGGATCAGGTCTCGACTCGTCCGACCTTCTACCGAAAGTGCGGTGCCCCATGCGACGGACGCTGATGGTGTGCGGCTGGCTGATCCTGGCGTCGGTGCTAGTAGCACCGGCCCAGGAAAAGAAGGCAGAGGATCCGTCGCCGGAGCCGGGTCATGAGAAAGCGGAAGAGCTGCCCGCCAAGGTGGTCGTGGCCTGGGAGAAGGCCGGGGCGGAGGTCGGCTGGATGGGGCCGAGTCGGATCGGAAGCCCCTTGACATTCGCGAGCAGGCGAGAGGATCTGGTCGGGCCGGTGGTGCCTGCGTTTCGGATCAGCCACTGGCGTAACGGGATGCTAGCGGTGTTGCCCGCCCCGGCGCGGGCATTCGGTTTGGATCTGACCCGCAGTGAATTCGCGGACGAGGGGCTGAAGGAACTGGTCGCTCTGAAGGAGCTTACCTCGCTCGGCCTGGCTTACACGAGACTGACGGACGGGAGTCTGAAGGAATTGGCCCCGCTGAGGAATCTCACCGCTCTCGACCTGCGGTTTACGCAACTGACAGACGCGGGGCTGAAGGATGTGGCCTCTTGGAGGCGGCTCACCTCGCTCACCGTGAGCATCGATCGGGTAACGGAGGAGCGGTTGAAGGCGCTGGCCTCGCTGAAACAGCTCGCCTTTTTCGGCCTGAATGTCAATCGAGCGACCGACGCGGAAGTGAAGGACCTGGCATCGCTGAAGCGGCTCACCTGGCTCAACCTGTTCGGCACCCAAGTGACGAACGCGGGGCTGAAGGAATTGGTGTCGTTAAAGCGGCTCGACTGGCTCGGCCTCGGCAACACTATCGTGACGGACGCGGGGATGAAAGAGTTGGCGTCGCTGACGCGCCTTCGCGGGCTGAGCATCTACTTCACCAAAATAACGGACGCAGGATTGAAGGAACTGGCCCCCCTGAAGCAACTCCTCGCGCTCGAGTTGGAGCACCTGCAAGTGACGGACGCGGGGATGAAGGACCTGGCCCGAATGAAGCAACTCACCTCTCTCGACCTGAGTTTCACGCCAGTGAAAGACGCAGGATTGAAAGAGTTGGCCTCGCTGAAGCAACTCACCTTCCTGAGCCTCTCCCAAACGAAGGTATCGGACGCGGGGCTAAAGGAGTTGAGCGTCCTGAAGCGGCTCACCTCGCTCGACCTATCCGGCACCAAGCTGACGGATAGGGGATTGAAGGCGCTGGCCCCCCTGAAGGAACTCACCTCCCTCCGCCTTTTTCGCACACAAGTGACGGACGCAGGACTGAAGGAGTTGAGCGTCATACGGCGGCTCACCTCGCTCGATCTCGGCATCACCTATGTGACGGACGCAGGGTTGAAGGACGTAGCTTCCCTGAAGGACCTCACCAGCCTCGTGCTGAGCAAAACGAAGGTATCGGACGCGGGGCTAAAGGAACTCGCTCCTTTGAAACGGCTCACAACCCTCCAACTGGACGAATCGAAAGTTACCGACGCCGGCTTGAACGGGTTGATCGCGCTAAAGTCGCTCAATTCCCTCGACCTGCGAACCACGAGCGTCACGGACGCGGGCTTGAAGGACCTGGCCTCGCTGAAGCAACTCACCTCGCTCAACTTGGGCGGGACCAAAGTGACGGCCGCGGGCGTGAAGGGACTGGCCTCGCTGAAGCAACTCGCCTTCCTCCAACTGACCTTTACGAAAGTGACGGAAGCGGACCTGACGGAATTGCGGAACGCATTGCCTCGTTGCCGAATCGAGCACTGACCCTGTTCGACATCCAGAAACGAATCTCGCCCGGCTGTCCCTCTACACTTGTCACGAGTGGCAGTCTGGTGGGCCTCGCTGCGCTCGACCCACCCTACGATTACACGATTTCGCGCTCCCATACTGCCCTTTACCTCCCGCCCCCCCGACGGTATGACCCCCTCCGATCCAATCGACGATTCGGGCAGAGGGGCACGGCGTATGTTTACGACCATCGGGCGCGTCACGACCCGGTTCCCCTGGTTGGTCTGTGCCGCCTGGCTGCTGCTCGGCACCGGCTTGACGCTGGTCGCGCCGCGCTGGGACACTCGCGCCCAGGACGACGACATCCGCTTCCTGCCCGCGCGCACCGATAGCGTGCGCGGCTACCAACTCCTCGAGAAGGCGTTCCCGCAAGAGGTCTACGCCAGTCGCATCATCTTCGCCGTCGAGCGGTCGGATGCGAAACTCAGCGAGGCCGACCTCGACCTCGTCGATCGACTCGTCGCCGACCTCGCCAAGCTCAAGCAGGACGAGCCGGACCTCCAGATCGGCAAGCTCTACTCGCAGCGCGACCCCTTCCTGGGTAAACGCCTCCTCAGCGACGACGGCCAATGCACCCTGATCCAGGTGGCCCTCGGTACGCCCTACCTCGCGCTCAAGACCCGCGCCGCCGTGGACCGCGCCGACGCGGTCGTCCGCGAGCGCCTCGCCTCGATGGACGACGCCCCCCAGGTCTATACGACCGGCCCCGCAGGCGTGGGCCGAGACCTCGTCTCGGCGAGCGCGGGCGGGCTGGACACGACGACCGTCGCGACGATCCTACTCGTCGTCGTCATCCTGCTCGCGGTCTACCGTTCGCCGGTGCTGGCGCTCATCCCGCTCGTCAGCATCGCCGTCGCCGTCTGGGTCGCCCTCGAAATCCTCGCCCTGATGACGCTCATTCCGGGGTTCTACCTCGTCAACATCAGCCAAAT
>JANXSH010000347.1 GCA_025356615.1 Planctomycetia bacterium
CGCAGGGAAGGGACGACCATCCGGCCCAGGCTGCGGAGATCCTTCGTCGCGCCCTCGCGGGCGGGGAAGTCCTCGTTGTCGAGGTCGCCGATCAGCTTTTCGACACGCTTCGGGTCGTCGTCGAACTCCCCCTTGGCGGCGACCTCCTTCAGCCCGTCGCGCATTTGGGTGGCCCCCGAAGGCCGGCCGACGAGGGCGCGGATCGCCCGTTGGGCGACCACGCTGTCCAGGCCGGCGAGCGCCTCCCAGAGGGCGTCCGCCGTCAGCTCCGGCTTCTTCGGCTCGGCCTTGGGCAATCGCGCCAGGGCGGCTTTCGCCTGGATCGTCAACGTCGCCGTGGGCGCGCCTTCGGCCAGCTCCTTCAGTAACTTGCCCGCGTCGGGGCTACCGATCCGCTCCAGCACCCGGAGCACCCGGAGGGCGCGGGCCTCGTCCGCCGGGGGCGGGGCGTTGATTAGTTCGTAGTACATTCGCTGCATCAGGTTGTCGTTCGTCCCCCGCTGCATCGCCTGCTGGAGGGCGTGCGCGGCGGGCTGGCCGATCTTGCGCAACTGGACCACGGCACGCTTCCGCGAATTGTAGTCCTTTTGCAGATCGTTCACCAGGCGCTCCGCGAGTTGCTCGTCCCCCCTGGGCGCGGGCGGCAGGTGCTTGCGGAGGAACGGCATCGCCTGGTCGGGGTTGGCCGCCAGCGTCCGCACGCAGCCGAACAGGTCGCGCGCGTCGTCGCCGCGTAACACGTCCCATAGCCCCTCCAGGTCTTCGGGCGTCAGGGGGCCGGGCTTGGGCGACCACTCGCGGCCCGACGAAGTACGCCAGGCGTAGAGCGAGCCGTCCAGACTGTAGGACAGGATCTTTTTGCCGTCCGGCGTCCAGCACAGCGCGACGACGGAGGAGTTGTGGCCGGGCAGCGGCGTCGACTCGAGTCCCGCCAGCAGGTCGAAGCGAAGGATCGCCCCGTCGGAGGTGCCGACGGCCAGCGTCCGCCCGTCCGGGGAGAAGGCGAGCGCGCCGGAGGGCGGCACCTGGTTGTTCTGCAACTGCTGGGGGGCGACGGGGACGGCCATTTCTCCGCGAGGCTTGCCCGTCGCCACTTCGATCAGCACGACGCGCCCGTCGAGGAGGGCGGCGAGGGTGCGTCCGTCGGGGGAGTAGGCGAGCGCCTGGTAGACGGCGGCCTGGCCGTGCGGCTGCGGCGCGACGGGCAGGGCGTCGAGTCGGCCCACCTCGTCGCCGCTGGCGAGATCCCAGAGGACGATTTGCGGCGTGCCTCCCTGCCTCTGCGAGACGCCTCCGCCGAAGGCGATGGTTTTGCCGTCGGGCGCGACCGCGACCGCCGTGAAGGGCGTGTCGTTGACATCGTCGTCGAGGCTGCGAACCCGGCCCCGCGTCGCGGCGTCCCAGACGGAGACGGGGTGGACCCCCTGGTGGCCCCCCCAACTGGCCATGACGACCTGCTTGGCGTCGGGCGTGAACGCCAACGAGGCGTTCTCGTTGTAGTTGTGTTGGACGATGCTCTGCCCCAAGTTCCGACCCGTGCGGACATCCCACCAGGCGAATCCAGACATGAGGAGCTTGCCGTCGGGCGAAAAGGCGGCACCGGCGAAGCCGCGCCCGTTGTTGTAGCGTTGCTGGCGCTCGTTGTCGGAGAGCAGGGACCGCTTCTCGGCGTGTCGCACGGCCGGCGGCAACAGCTCTTCGACATCCCGCCCGATCACCGAACCGGCGATCGGGACGAGGGCGAGGGAGAGAAGGAGATAGACGGGGATCCGGGCTGACGCCATCATGATGTGACCTCCGCGAAGAGGAACGAGAGGACCGAGACCGCACGGTCGCGTTCGCTCTTCATCCTATTGGGAGTCGTTCGGCGCAACAGGGGGTCGGGCATTATTCCCGGCCCCGTCACGCCTTCGCGGCCTGATAGCTGCGGCCCTTCCATGTCGCGGGCCGACCGACGAGGCGGCGAAGGAGCGCGTACCACTGGATCGAGACGAGCAGTAGCACGCCGAGCGGGTGCAGCGCCGCGCCCAGCGCCGACTGGCGGAACCGCAGCGCCGACTGGACGCGCGGTGCGTAAGCCAGCAGAGCGGCGAGGGCGGCGAGGGCGATTTCCACCGGAGAGAGCCACGCCGAGGCGGCGAGCAACACGAAGGGCAACACCTGCCCGCCGAGGAGGAACACCGTCGCCGGGACGATCCTGCCCGGCGCGGCGAGTCCTTCGGTGGCGTTCTTCGCCAGGCCGCGCCACACCTCCGCCGCGTTGCGGTACATGCGGCACGAGGCGAGGTCGGTCGCGTCGCACAGGTCCGTCTTCTTGCCCGCGGCGCGGAAGGCGCGCGGCAGGCGGATGCCGTCGTGGAGCGTCGTGCGGATGGCCGCGTGGCCGCCGATCTGCTCATACGCCTTTCGCCGGGCGAGGAAGAGTTGGCCGCAGCCCGCCGCGTAGGAGGGACTCGTATAGCGGCGCATCCGGGACAGGGGCAGGAAGCCGAGCAACACGAAGTGGATCAGCGGGATGAGCAGTCTCTCGAGGAGCGTCTTGGTCTCCTGAAAGGGCACGCCGCTGACCAGGTCGGCGTCCGTGAGCGCCTGGAACGCCGCGAGCCGCGCCAGGCCGTCGGGGCCGAGGCGCACGTCGGCGTCGAGGAACACGAGCAGCGGCATCCGCGCTGCGCGTGCGAGGACGTGGCAGGCGTGCTGCTTGCCGCACCAGCCGGGGGGGAGGTCGGGCGCGGCGAGGAGCCGGACGCGCGAGTCCTTCTCGCAGAGCGATCGCACGAGTTCGGCCGTGCGGTCCTCGCTGTGGTCGTCGAGGACGATGACCTCGAGGTCCACATGCCGCGAGGCCAGCGCCGCCTCGACCGCCGCCGCGATCGACGCCTCCTCGTTACGCGCCGGGATGAGGACCGAGATCGAGGGAACATCGTCGCCCGGCATCGGCGCAGGCCGATAGAGTCGCAGGTTCGCGAACAGCATCGCAGCCGGGACGGCCGCGAGGAACACGGCGACGAGGACGAGGACGATCACCGCTCGCCTCCCGGCTGGAGGGACGGACGCACCACCTCGGAATGCCCGGAGACGAACGACGTGCCACCGAACAGCGACTTCGCGCGCCGCCACAGGTCGTAGACGCCGCCGACGCCGACGTTGCCGCCGACGATGGCGTCGAAGCGCTCGGCGTCTTGCGTCTGGGCTACGGCGGAGAGGTCGTCGAGTGCCTGAGTCAGTCCCGTTTCGATTCGGCCCATCCACGCCTCGACGGTGAGGTCACGGCCGCGCCCGACCTCGATAGGCTGGCCGAAATGGGCCAGCGCTTCGGGGTAGCGCTCCTGCCAGAACGGGTACTCGACGGCGAGCGGCACCACGACGACATCGTTCAGCCGACGAATCAGGTGGCCGACGCCGGCGCGCAATTCGACGGGCCGGACGCGCGGGTCGCAGAACTTGCCCTGAGCGGTGATCCACAGGGCGTTCGACGCCCCGCCGAGGATCGCCGCGCTCGTGCGCAAGAACGCCAGCGCACCGGCGGTCGTCCCGACATCGACGCCGAAGCAGCCGAGCGGCTCGAAGAGGCGGTAGCGCTTCAGGGCGGCGGCTTCCATCGGGGCGTAGTGGTCGTGGCCGGCGAACAGCTCGGTCAGCACCAGGATCGTGAGCGGATCCCACCAGGCGGGGTGGTTCATCACGACGATCATCGGCTTGCCCGACACGTCGGGCGGTCGGCCCGTCTTGGAGACGCGGAGGGCGTGGAAGTTCTTGCCCATCCAGCGGCGGAAGTAGCGGGTGAAGAGTTTGACGCGCCAGGCGGAGCGGGAGGGGAGGGATGTTTTTGATGCGTCAAGGACTGTGGGCGCGAAGCCCAGCGGTTGCAACCGCTGGGCTTGGGGGGCCGTCCCCTTCCCCACGACCCTATCCTTATCGAGCGAATCCGCCGCGATCCACCCCGACATCAGCACCATCGGCATCCCCGGCCCCGGATGCGCCGCCCCCCCGGCGAGGTACAGCCCCGTAAGGTCGGGGCTGCGGTTTGCCGGCTTGAACGCGCCGAACATCCGGCCGTGACTCGCGAGTCCGTAGATCGCGCCGTCGAGGACGCGGTAGCGGTCGTGGATGTCCTGCGGCGTCAGGAACGACTCGAAGCGGATGCGGCCCTCGATGTCCTTCATGCCGCCCGTCGTGGCGAGCTTGTGGAGGATCGTCTTGCGATACATGGGGTACATCTGCTTCCAGTCCTGGCCGGGCCGGATGTACGGCGTGTGGACGAGGACGTAGAGCGCCTCGCCGCCGGGCGGGGCGACAGATGGCTCGTTGCGCGCCGGAGCGGCGAGATAACACGACGGGTCTGGCGCGGGCAACCCCTTGCGATAGATGAACTCGAACTCTTCGTGCGGGTCGGCGGAGAAGACGAAATTATGATGCGCCAGGTGTTCATAGGCGCGGTCGAGGCCGAGGTAGAGGACGACGCCGGAGCAGGCCGGTTCGTAGGATCGGCGTTTCTCGAATCGAGTCGCCGGAC
>JANXSH010000352.1 GCA_025356615.1 Planctomycetia bacterium
ATCTACCCCCACCTCCGCCAGAGAAGCCCCAAGCCGACCGCGCTGACGCTACCCTCTCTCGTCGGCGTGCAGTATCGCCGGATCGGCGTCGCGGTCGAGTTCACCCCGGCGGACGAGACCGTTCTGGTGCATGCCGCCGCGCTGGCGCGACACCACGGCGCGCCGCTCCTGTTGTTGCACGTCGTCGAGGGGCCGGGCGCGACCCTCTTCGGCCCCGAGACGGCCGACCTCGAGAGCGAGCAGGACCGTCGCAACATGGCCCACCTCGTGGATCACATTCGCGGACAGGGTTTCGACGCGGAAGGGGCCCTCGGCTTCGGCACGCCGTCGGACGAGTTGGTCCGCCTCACGACGACCCGAGGGGTCGATGTCCTGGTTTTAGGGACGCACGGCCATCGATTTTTCGCGGACCTGGCGCTCGGTTCGACGGTCGCGCCGGTGCTGCATCGGTTGACGATCCCCGTGGTGGTCGTGCCGTCGGGGACGAGTCGGTGAACCGAGGGTGTGAGCCGTCCGGGTTGAGCGTTCGACGCTCGTCAAACGGATCTGGCCAATTCGATGAGTTCGATGCGCTCGATGAGCAACAAGGAGACCGAGTCAGAACGCTCCACGGGATCCTCGGGACGAACGGCGAAGAACACAAAGATCGACGTGCGAGCGACCCGGACCATCTCTGGATGGAATATCTCATACGTCTGTCCGCTGTTCATGACCAGTCGGAAGGGGCGGAACGGGGCGGCGCGGGTGAAGTGGAAAATGTCTTCGGGACGCATGGAATGTCTCTCTTCGTCGAGTTGGTCCGAACAAGGCAACAGACCCTATGAACATCGCTTACATTACATCATGACGATTACCCACTAGCAAGAGCCGAGCCTCGATTTCTCCCCTCGCTCACTCCGATGGAGGCAACTCGATCCGGTGTTGCTTCAATATCTTCACGAGCCGCTCCCACACCTCCTCCGCCGTCGGGTAGGCTGCGGCCTCGCGTAGGCACTCGATCGCTTGCTGGTGCAGCAGTGGCCGGGCGGCGGCCTTGGGCGCGAGCCTGCCCTGGGGGCCGCGTTTGCCGTCGAGGGCTTCGTTGCACAGGGCGTCGGCCCGCTTGTTGAGTTCGCGGCGGATGTGGGTATACACGACGCCGCCGGTGAACTTCTCCGCGAGATCGCGCGCCCGCTCGAAGAGGTCGCGCAACTCGGTGTTCTTGACCTTGTATTCGCCCCGCATCTGCTTGACCATCAGCTCGCTGTCGGCGTGGACGTGCAGGCGATGCTCCGGCCCGAGCCGAAGCGCGTGTTCGAGCGCGCGGACGAGCGCCGTGTACTCCGCCTGGTTGTTCGTCATCTCGCCGAGGCAGCCGCCCTCCTCGATGGGCGACTCGTTGGGGCGGGCGATGACGTAGGCGAAGGCCGCCGCTCCGGGGTTGCCTCGTGAAGCGCCGTCGGTGTGGATGGTCAGAGTCTCGGGCATGCGTTGGTCCTCCGGGTGTCGTTCGATTCTAGGACTGGCACGCGGGTCGTCAACTCCGCTCTGGAACGACAAGAGAACTGTTTGCCCTCGATCTGGATCTTGCAATCGCTCGAGTCGATCGCCTTTTGGTCTGGAACAGTCCGCGTCTCTCTATTCGTTTTGCGGGAATGCAACGCCGAGCGCTCGCGCTCCGCGTTGCATCACGGCTAACCGATCACTTCCAACAATAGGTCAATAGCTCACTTCCAAACCAATGCTCAGGGTTTGGAGCCAGAGGTCGGAATTGTTGTTGAGGGCTACGGGTCTGGACACGCTCCCGGCGGCAGCGGTGCCAGGCGGGATCAGGCCGGGGTTGATGCCGAGGTCGATTTGATTCGCGGCGCGGCTGACGTTCGGCACGACCAGGGTCGTGTAACCGACGCGAAGCCGGAGATTCGAGTTCACCTGATAGCCCAGGGTCGCCCCTACTTCAGGCACGATGGTCAAGGTGGAATCGCTGCGCGACCCGATATTGCTCGATAGGGCGAGCAGGCCGCCCACATTCGTCACAGGAGCAACCCCCGGTGCGGATACGGTCTGGCTGCCCGTGGTATTCACATCGCGGGCCAGATGGCCGCCGGTCATCTTGGTCAGCAGTTCGAGGGAGAAGTTTTCGTACACGAAATCCGCTCGCAAGCCGACATCCACGCCGTTGAAGGCGTTCCGGGCACGAAAACGATCGCTGGTCTGAATGGTCGTCCCCGCCCGGGTGGGGCCGGTGGACGGCTGAAGGGTCTGCTGGATATCGACACGGTCGCCGAACTGTAAGTAACGATATCCAAGCAGTGCATCGACGCGCATCCATGACTTGTCGTAGATGTTGGATCGCAGGTCGATCGTGCCGGTGTAGAACCAGCGGTCACCATTTTTCACCCCGATCGACCCCGACGACAGGCCCGGAAATCCGATCAGTGCCGACGCTTGGTTGCCGGTCGTCGCATTGGTGAACGGCCGGGCGAGAATCGTCGTCCCATCCGACGAGCCGGCAAAATGGTCCCGCGATCCAAAGAAGATCAGAAATCCCCCCTCGACGCCGAATTGCCTGTCCGTATCGAACCAATAGCCTCCGTTGCCGCGTAGGCCGGAGCGGTCCCAATTGTTCGCCGCACGATCGCCGAACAAGACGCTCGTCCCGGACTGGCCCAAGACGCCGGCCGTGGCACGCGAACTGTTCGCCGGGCTGGTGGTGACCAACGGCGGGAGACGATCGGCCCGAATCGTACCCAGGAGGTAGTCCAGGTTCCCCCACCAGATCCCCTCACCGACCGAGTCGATCGGCCCAAAGGGTTGCGTTCTCATGCCCCCCTGGATGGGGCCGACTTCCATAGGGATGGGTGAGCCGAGTGCCACCGCCTGGGGCCGGGTCGATGCTTGTCCAAAGGCCGACCCCGCGAGGAGGAACGCGGTCAGAAGGGCGGTTGTACTGGTTCTGGACATAGGTTTATTCCACGTTCGTGACAGCGATGGCAATCGAACCCAAGTTGCCGACGCGGGCTGCTTCCCCGGATTCCCGGATGAGGCAGACGTTTCCAAATGTTCCGCATGGCCCCATTGTTATCGGCTTGCGGGAAAGCCCGACTTTGCCTTTCTTTCCACGACAACCACATCCCCCGCTTCCTCTGATTAATTGGTTGAATGAAATGAAGCAGCGTTCGAGAGTTTATCCGCAGATTGCGCAGCTTCCACAGATCAAAGACAAATCGCAATGCAATTGCAATTCTCATTTAATCTGTGGAGTCTGCGCAATCTGCGGATAAACGAGGGATGCAGTCGATGGTTCATCAAGCGACGACGACGGTGAACGTGGCGTCTTTGGTGGCACCGAATTGGTCGGTGGCGCGGATCGTAATGTTTGCCGTGCCCGTCTGGTTTGGCTGGTAAGCCAGCGAGAGGCGATTGTTGACGACCGACGCGGTCACGAGAGAGGGCTTATTGTTGGACACCACGGAGTAGGTGAGCGATTCGTCACGCCGAACGACGACCACATCCTTGATGAGGGCGTAATCGCTAGCAACCGTGCTAGTGGGGAAGTTCGCCGCCCCCGCGCCGGCCCGAAGGGGAAGATTGGTCAGGGTGCTATCGAAACTGCTCTTGTTCTGGACGTTGGAACTCGCCAGAGCGGTTAGCACCGACTGGCTCGCAGGGTCGATCGTGCCGAAGACCGTGAATCCGCCGTTGGCCTGTTGGGCAGGACTGAGGGGAGTCGTGTTATCGATCAGGTTGAAGAAGAACTGATCGGAGGCGCTGTTCGGTAAGGTAGTCTTGGCCATCGCCAGAGTGCCCGCCGTGTTCGGAAGGTTGACCTCATCGGCGATAGTCGGGTCGGCAGTGATGTTCGTCAGACTGCCCTGGTTATTGGTCGTACTGAAATGGAACAGGCCGGCCTGGAGAACATCCTTTGTGGTCGAAGGGGCGTGGAGGAAGGCTCCCAGACGATGGAAGATCGCGTCGTCGTAGCGGTTGCTCACCACATAGTTGAGGAAGTTGGCGACCGTCTTGGGAGCCAGCTTGTCGAACAGCTGGACATCGATGGACCCGGCGGAGGTCTTGAACGAGACGTGGCTGTTGGTGATATCGGGGTCGGTGAAGGTGCCAGCCAGATCGATAACGTTGGAGCCGTTCTTGACACCGGATACACTCAGGACAGCAGACGCCAGCAGGGTGGGTACATCGTTGGCGCGCGAGCTAGCCAAGCCGTCGCCGCCACCGGCGGGCTGCAAGACACCAGAAGCCAACGTCGAATCGGACAGATACTGGTTCAGGGAGACGAGATCCAGGGGCACCCCAGGAGTCGCGATGTCTCGGGTTACGGTTTGTCCGCCCTTCACGGAGAAGGAGGAGACAAGACTGCCGGGCGACCCAGAGGTCGGAGAGTAGTTCAGTTGGTACGTCCCCGGTTGGACGTTCAGGAAGCTATAGGAACCGTTGGAGTCCGTAGTCGCCGACACGCTGACCGCCGAACCGAGCGTCGTCTTCCCGGTCAGGGTCGCCTGTATCCCAGGGGCAACCACTTCCTGCGCGTCATGAATGAGGTTCGAGTTGAAATCGACGAAGGCCACCCCCGACACCATGCCGGTTGCGGTTGCGGTCATCACGCAGCGATCTTCCAGCGACTCGACCCCTAGACGCCTGCCCTGATGCCTCGGCCTATCTTGTTCACGCCTATTCAGGAGATTCGAGAACTTCTCGAACAATGGGATCATCGATCATTCCTTGGAGGGGTTTCAGTTGGGTTCGAAGAAGGAGAGTTATGCTTCACGTCGCCAGGGATGATACCTTCGAGCCTGACAGTCGCGCATCGGCTTCGCCAAAGCGAGTATACCACAGTCAGCCACGACGCGGATAATCCGTATCACGGAATTTCCAGGATCCTCTGTATCCTACCCCGCATTATACACCGCAACTGCCTGTGAGGATCGGTCCCATCCACAAGCATTTCTGGCTCGAGCATCGGAGGTGTTCGAGGAGGTGGTTGACTCGCTCCGCTCCAGGCGCTACGCTGGCTTTAGAGAAATCCCTCGCCACGCTCTCCTCTGGGCCATCCGTGACCGACACCCCGCGCCGCATGTTGCTTCTCGAAACGTCCCACCAGCCGGGGCTTGTCGGCCTCGCGCTGGGCGATCGCCTCCTGGCGCGACGGCAACTCGAGTCGGGTCGCCACAACGCCCGCGACCTCGCCCCGGCGATGGCCGCGCTGCTCAGTGAACTCGGCTGGGCGGCGCGCGACCTCGACGCCGTGGCCGTGGGGCGAGGGCCGGGCAGCTACACGGGGCTTCGCGTCGGGATCATGTCGGCGAAGACAATGGCCTATGTGACGGGGTGCCCCCTTGTCGCTATCGACACCTTCGCTATCCTCGCGGAGCAGACCCCGCCGGGGGCACAACGAATCGATATCATCGCCGATGCACAGAAGGAGGCCGCCTACGTCCAAAGTTTCGCGTGGGAGGATGCTGCGTGGAAGGCCACGGACGAACTCCGCATCCGGGAGTTCGGCGACTGGCTCGAAAGCCTTGACCCCTCCGCGTGGGTCGGCGGGCCGGGTTTGTTACGCTACCGTGATCGCCTCGCGGATGTCCTGGTCCCGCCGGTCGAGTGTTGGTCGCCCGGCCTCGAGTCGCTCCTCGTCCTGGCCACTCGGCGTCTCGACCTCGGCGATCGCGACGACCCGTTTTCCTTGGAACCGCTCTATCTCCGCGCCAGTTCGGCCGAACTACAGTGGCGCGATCGAATCGGGAGAACCCCTTCATGAAGCGTCTGTCTTTCAGTGTCCTTGCCGCCCTCGTCCTGTCCTCTCCAGCCTCGGCTGCGGAGTTGGCGTTCCACCTGCGATTCGAGGCCGCCCAGCGTGCGGAGCCGTTCACGGGGCGGGTCTATGTGATGCTCGTCGCCCGCAACACGACGGAACTCGCCGACGGCCCTAACTGGTTCCGCCCCGAGCCGTTCTTCGCCCTCGACGTGAAGGACGTGAGGCCGGGGCAGGTGATGGTCCTCGACAAGAAGGCGCTGGGCTACCCGGCCACGCTCGACAAGCTGGTCAAGGGCACCTACACGATTCAGGCGGTGATGGACCTCCGGCCCGGTGCCGCGAGGTTCAGCCGGGCACCGGGCAACCTCTACGGCGTCGAGAGGCAAGCGCTCGATTTCGCCAAGTCGGGGGTCGTCAAAATCTTGCTCGACCAGGTCGTCCCCGCGCGGAGGTTCGTGGAGGTGGCGCGTGTCAAGGTCGTGGACATCGAGAGCAAACTCTTGACGAAGTTTCACGGCACATCGACCCGCCTCCGGGCCGGCGTCGCGCTCCCCGAATCCTACGCCACGCAGCCGAAGAAGAATTACCCGGTCGTCTACGAGATCCCCGGCTTCGGCGGCGACCATTTCGGGGCGTTCGGCCTGATCGGGCGCGGCGTCACTACGATCGACGGCGTCGAGGTGATCCACGTCGTCCTCGACCCGAACTGCCATCACGGGCACCACGTCTTCGCCGACTCGGCGAACAACGGGCCGGTGGGCAGGGCCCTCATCGAAGAGTTGATCCCGGCCATCGAGAAGCGGTTCCGGGCCATCCCCAAGCCTGCGGCGCGGCTCCTGACGGGCCACTCCTCCGGCGGATGGAGCAGCCTGTGGCTCCAGGTGACGTATCCCGATTCCTTCGGCGGGGTGTGGTCCACCGCACCGGATCCCGTGGACCTCCGCGACTTCCAGCAGATCAACGTCTACCGGGAGGGCGAGAATATGTTTACCGATGCAAAAGGCGTTGCACGCCCGATCGCCCGGCAGGGAACGAAGCCGATGTTGTTCTACAAGCCTTTCTCGGACATGGAAGTCGTCATGGGTCACGGCGGGCAGCTCGCCTCGTTCGAGGCGGTCTTCAGCGAGCGCGACGAGGGTGGTCAACCCAAGCGCCTGTGGGATCGCAAGACCGGCGCGCTAGACGCCAAAGTGGCGAAGAGTTGGGAGAAGTACGACATCCGCCTCGTCCTCGAGCGCGACTGGAAGACCCTCGGGCCGAAGCTCTCGGGCAAGATTCACGTCTACATGGGCGACCTCGACACGTTCTACCTGGAGGGCGCGACGAGGCTCCTGGGCGAGTCGCTGAAGAAACTGGGCAGCGACGCCATCGTCGAACTATTCGAGGGAAAGGATCACGGTTCACTCATGAACGCGGCGATGCGAAAGCGGATCGCGAAAGAGATGGCGGCGAAGTTGCGGGCCGGCAAAGTCGTGGAGTGAGCCGTGACCGACCTCTCCCCAACCGTGTGCATCGTCGGCGTCGGCCTCCTCGGCGGGTCGCTGGCGCTGGCGCTCAAGCAGCGCCGGCTCGTGCGCCGGGTCGTCGGCACGGATCGCCTGCCGGGCTTACTGTCCCGCGCCGTGGAGCGCGGCTTGCTCGACGAGGCGGAGCCGGACCTCGGCAGGGCCGTCGCGTCGGCGGACGTGGTCGTCTTCTGCACGCCGGTGGACGTGATCGCCGCCCAGGCGATCACCGCGTCGGCCCATTGTAGGCCGGGGACACTGCTCACCGACGTGGGCAGCACGAAATCGGCAATCGTCACGGCGGTCGAGGGGCGCATGCCTCCGGGGGTGGACTTCGTCGGCGGGCACCCCCTGGCGGGGTCGGAGAAGAGCGGGCCGGAGTATTCGCGGATCGACCTCTTCGAGGGCAGGCTCGTCGTACTCACTCCGACTGCCACGACGACGCCCGCCGCCCTGAACCGCGCCCGCGCGTTCTGGCTCGATCTCGGCGCGCGGGTCGAAATCCTCGGCGCGGCCGAACACGACCACGCGCTGGCCCTGACGAGCCACCTGCCTCACCTCGTCGCCAGCGTCCTCTCGGGCATCCTGCCGCCCGAGTGGGCCGGCCTGACGGCGACAGGCTTCCGCGACACGACACGCCTGGCCTCGGGCAGCCCCGAGATGTGGAAGGCCATCTTCTCGAACAACCGCGATAGCGTCCTCCAGGCGATCGACCACTTCCGCATCCACCTGGCGCAGTATCGGGCCGCGATCGCCGCCGGCGACTCCCGCGCGCTCGAACGCCTCCTCGACGACGCGAAGAGGATACGAGACGGGCTTCCGGGACGCTGAGGGGGCGGTTCCGTATCCCTCCCTACAGCGGGCTAGCGCATGCTCTCTTCCTCCCCGTTGGCCTCGAGGAGGAGTAATTTGTTCGCCATCTGATCCTCTCCTTCCCAGGGGTGGGTCGATTCTTCATGGACGATCCGGGCCGGGAGGTCGGCACCTGCCAGGTAGCGCCGCCGGGCCACGAACCAGCGCACACGTCCGAGTCGGATCGCCCGAGTAAGCGCCTCGGCGGTCGAATACTCCGTGGCCGTGCGGCCGAGATCGAAGACCACCGTTTCGGCGTGGAGCAACGCCAGTTTCTCCGGTTCGTGGTCGGTCCGGGTCCGCACCTCGAGGGCGAACGCCTGACGAGTCCGAAAACCATCGACCGCCGGGAGGGCGACCCAGAACCCATACCCCAGGCCCAAGAATGCGACTCCCGCCGCGACCCAGCTCTTCGATCGGCCCGATCGCACGAGTACGAAGAGGCCGATCGACCAGCCGATCGCGAACAGCCATCGTGCCGGCAAGTCGGGAAGGTACGCATACGGCGCGGGCAGGATCCAGCGATGCGGGATGAGCGCCACGCCCGCGCATGCCACCCCCCCTACGAAGATCACCCATCCCGCAGAACGAAGGAATCGACCCCAGGGCCGCAATTCTTCTGCCGAGGCAGTCGAGACACGAGCCACGAGCAACGCGACCGCAGGCAGGATGGGTAGCAGGTAGTAGCCCCGGCGCGAAGCGGAGGCGGTGAAGAAGAGGAAGACGGCCCAGAAATAGACCCGAACCAGGCGATCCCCCTCGGCACCGCTTCGGCCCCGCGCGAAAGGGACGAGGGCGGCCGGGAGGAAGGCGGACCACGGCGCGGCGATGACGAACAGCACGCCGACATACAGGTAGACGGGGCCGGTGTGGTTGTGCGGCGAGACGAAGCGACAAACATTCTCCCGCCAAACCATCGCCAGGCCTTCGGACGCATCCGTCCCCTGCACCGACAAGAAGAACGGGGTCAGGTACACCGCCATTGCTAGAGGGACGGCCACGATTGTCCAGGGGGTACACAACCACCGATGGCGTCGCAGGATGGCCCCTGCGCGGCCCCGGATCGTCTCCCCTTCGGCCTCCGCCATCGCGACCCAACTGCCGTGGGCGGCCATGACGACGACGGGCAGGGCGACCCCGAGCAACCCCTTGGTCAATGAAGTGATTGCCATCAACAGCCACAGGAGGACCACCCACACCCCCGCCGGGCGATCGACGTTTCGGGCATAGAGCCAGACGACCGCCAGCACTCCCGTCACGGTCTCCACATCCGCCGTCGCCCTCCGAGCGTAGAACACGAACCCGAACGACGTGGCGAGGATGGCCCCCGCTAGAACGGAGGTGGGGGCGTCATAGAAGCGCCGGCCCAGTTGCATGACGAGGAGGACGCCGACCCAGCCGGCGACCGCCGCCGGGAGGCGGGCTGCGGTCTCGTTCACCCCGCCGGTCAGGTAGGAGGCGGCGACGATCAGCCAGTAGGATCCGAGCGGCTTGTCGTAATACGTCCGACCGTTGATCGTGGGGTGGAAATAGTCGCCGGTGGCTCGCATCTCGCGGGCCACCTCGCCCCAACGCATCTCCTCCGACACGACCCCCCTGGTCCCGAGTTGGATGAGGAACAGCGCGGCAGCCGCTACGAGTACGGAGCCTTGGGTAACGAATCGACGCACCGGCCTGCCTCCTGCATCATGCCTCGTCGAGGCGTGGCGATGTGGGGAGATCATAGCACGATGACAGGAGGGACCGGGAGTGCAAAGAGGAGCTGGTGCAGGCGGACTCGCATCGGGGAGGACGGAGCGGGTATACTAGACGAGGAGCATCGGGGGGGTGGGCGGAGGGCATCGGTGGGACGGAAGGTGCGATGAAAGAGGAAGCATTTGCTCTCCATTCTTTCAATAATCTGTGTAATCTGCGCAATCTGCGGATGAACTCTGACGGGATGTGTTCGTCGAGTTCTAATCGAGTCGGTTCGAGGAAGCCTATCGTGGACCAGCCCCTGATCGAGACGCTCCTCGCCGACAAAGCGCATCCGCTCCACCTGTATCACATGGGGCGCGCCCTGGAAGAGGCGGAGCAGGCCTACGACGCCGAGGAGGTGCCCATTGGGGCGATCATCATTCACAGGCAGCACGGCCTGGTCGCCAGCGCCCACAACCAGCGCGAGGAGTTGATCGACCCCACTGCCCACGCGGAGATGATCGCCATCACCCAGGCGGCCCGCTCCCTCCGGAGTTGGCGACTCGAAGATTGCCTCCTCTACGTCACGCTCGAGCCTTGTCCCATGTGTGCCGGGGCCATCGTCCAGGCGCGCATCCCCTTCGTCTGCTTCGGCTGTGCCGACTCCAAGGCGGGGGCCTGCGAGACGTTGTATCAGATCACCTCGGACGCGCGCCTCAATCACCGCTGTCGCGTCCTCGGGGGCATCCGGGCGGAGGAGTGCGCCGGCATCCTGCGCCGGTTCTTCCTCGAGCGCCGGGCGGAGGGAAAGAAGTGAGCCGTCGGATCCGTCGCGATCGCGAGAAACGCACCTGGGCCGATGAGGAAGCGGCGGATTCCCACTTCCGTTGTGGGGGAGGGGTGGTATCATACGTTGTGAGTGCGCGACTCCCCGCCGCACACCCCTCGCGGAGGATCCGGATGCCTTCTGTGCGATCGATCGTACCGGCCCTGGCCGGTCTCTTATTGTTCGGACCGTTCCTGCCGGCGCAGATCAGCCGGAAAGAGATATTCTCGCGGCCCGAAGTCCCCTCGAAAGAGGCCCTGGCGCGGCTCAATCTCCGCCTGGCGTGGCGAGCCTACGTCCCGACCGACGGAGGGAAGGATGCTCTCGTGCGGGTCGAACTGATCGGGAAGGATCTCGTCGTCCTGACGCGCAGCGGGACCGTCCAACGCATGGACGCCGAGACCGGCAAGGTCTACTGGCGCACGACGGTCGGCAAGGCATACACCCTGCTCCCGTTCCTGGCCGTCAACAATCGGTCCGTCTACGTCATCGCCAACGCGAAGATGGTCGGCCTCGATCGCGTCACGGGTCGGCAGAAGTGGGAATACGACTTGCCCTCGGCGATCAGTGCCGCCCCCGTCGTCGATGAGGAGCAAATCTACGTCCCGACCTCGACGACCCGCCTGGCGGCCTTCTACCTTCCCTTCGTCACGGAAGAGTCCGTCGATTCGCCCGGCGAGGTCAACCGTCGCTCGATCCTCTATGGCGGGGATCCTTCGGACCGCAGTCCTCGTCCGAAGCCGACCTGGACGGACGTGACGAACATCCAACTCGTCTTCAAGCCGTTGCAGACAGCCACGACGATTTTCGTCATCAGCCCATCGGGCAAAGGTTTGGGCTACCCCAAGATCCCGCGCGACCCGACGGCGACGAGCGAAATCTACTCGCTCGCCACCGATGGCAAGATCCGCGTGGCACCCAACTCGTTCGGCGACACGGCCTATGTGGGCAGCGACGACGCGGCCCTCTACGCGATCAACATGAACACCGGCAAGCTCCGCTGGCGTCACATCGCGGGCACGCCGATCACGCGAACTCCTGCGACCACTGCCAAGGATGTCTACGTCACCTCCGACCGCGAAGGGCTGGCCCGCATCGATCGTGAGTCGGGCGACGCCATGTGGCGCATTCCGAGTGGCAGATCGGTGATGAACGCCAACCCCCAGGCCGACCGCTTCCTGGCGGCTAACGAACGCTTCGTCTATGCGTCGGACTCGAGCGGCCGGCTCCTCATCCTGGACCGCAAGCGGGGGACTCGCCTCAGCATGCTCGACACGCGGGCCTACCGGGTTCCCGTCGTCAACGAGATCACCGATCGGCTCTACCTCGCGGCGAACGATGGCCTGATCGTGTGCTTGCACGACCGCGACCAGGTCGATCCCATTCGACACCGTCAGATACTGGAGGACGCTAGTTCGCCGGTGAAGAAGATCCTCGAGACGAAGGTCGATGAGCCGGCCGGCAAGGAAATGTTTTTCCGCGACGCCCTCGACGACCTGCGGAGGAAGTACAAGCTCAAGATCATCGTCGCCGACAACGCATTCAAGAACGCGATGCTCGAAAGCCCCAACGACCGGAAGGTCGTCCCGCCCCGGTCGGAGAACAAGCCGCTCAAGGACCACCTCCAAAAATTGCTCAAGCTGATCGACGCGACCTACCAGGTGGTCGATCAGGTGATCCTCATCATCCCAGGCAAGGGGTAGTGCGCGGTTGCGTCTTCGTACCTTCGTCGGGGCGCTCCTCGCACTCTTCATCGCCCTGCCGCTCGCTGCCCCTCTGTCCCACGTCCTCGCGCCGTCGGCCTGGCCCGACGGCGCGACCTACGCGCGTGTCGGGATCCTCGCGAGCAACACGGCCCGCCTGGTCATCGGGACGCTCCTCCTCGCCGTGCCCCTCGGCGTCGCCCTCGCCGTGCTGATCGAGCGGACTAACCTCCCCGGACGCGGCGTCCTCCGCGCGCTGCTCTGGGTGCCGCTGTTCGTCCCGCTGCCGTTGTTCACCGCCGGGTGGCAGGCCGTCCTCGGGGCGGACGGTTGGCTACCGATGTGGTCGGGCGAATACGCCCCGTGGGCGCTCGGTATCGGGTCCGCCGTGTGGATCCACGCGATGGCCGGCGTGCCGTGGGTCGCCTTGATCGTGCAGAGCGGCCTTCGCGCCGTCGAGCCGGAACTGGAGGAGGATGCCCTCCTCGTGCGCCCGGCCAACTGGGTTCTTTGGCGAGTCACTCTGCCGAGGTCGCTCGCCTCCGTCGCGGCGGCGGCGCTGTGGGTCGCCCTCATGACGGCGGGCGAGATCAGCGTCGCAGACTTGATGCAGGTCCGCACTTTCGCCGAGGAGGTGAACACGCAACTCGTCAGCGCTGAGCGCGACTCCAGCGGAGGCGATCCGCTGGGCCGGGCCGTCGTCGTCAGCCTCCTCTGGGTCGTCGTCGTCACGGCGGCAATCCTTTGGCTCGCGCGTCGCTCGGATCGGCTGGTCCCTGGTGGCGTCGTCAGCTATCGCCCCGCACTGCGGCTCTCACGCGGGTGGTGGGGGGTGCCCCTCTGCCTGTGCCTCCTGCTCCTCCTCGCGGCGATGGCGACGGTCCCCGTGATGGGCCTCGTCTATCGAGCGGGCGTCTCCGGTCCGGGGAACCTCTGGACGTGGTCCGAACTGGGACATCAGGTGATGCGAGCGTGGAAGCTCGAGCGTGGCTTGCTGACACACACGCTCCTGGGGGCGCTGGCGACGGGAGTATTCACGACGGCCCTGGCGTTCCTCGCCTGCTGGGTGTCGCGCGGATCGGGCTGGTTCCGTGTCGGCCTCCTCGTCCTGGTCGGAGTCGCATGGGCGATGCCGGGGCCGGTCGTCGGGTTGGGGGCGAAGGAGGTGTTTCGTCGGATCGTCGAGGCGACGGAATCCTTCACCCCCTGGCCGGCGCGATGGCTCTGGTATGGGCCGTCTCCTCTGCCGGTCATTTTGGTTCATGCCGTGCGGATGTTCCCCTTCGCCGTCGCCATCCTCTGGCCGGCGATTCGCTTGATACCGAACGAACTCTTCGAGAGGGCGCGACTCGACGGCCTCGGCCCCGTCGGCGAGCTGAGGGCGATCGTCTGGCCCCTGGCGCGGAGGGGCTGTGTGCTATCGCTACTCGCAGTGTCGGTGTTATCGATCGGCGAGATCAGCGCCGCGAAGATCGTCAGCACGCCGGGGGCCGAGACCTTCGCCGAGGTCGTCTGGACGCAGATGCACTACGGGGTCGGCCCCGACCTGGCGGCGCGGTGCCTCATGCTGTTGGCGGTAGTACTCGTGGGGGCGGGCCTTCTCGGGATCGCGAGGGACTGGCGTTGAGGAGACCTCGCCCCCGGCTCCCTCTCCTTCGAGGAGCGGGAGCCGGGGGCGAATCACAGGCGTCGCTCACTCTCTGATCATGACCGGAAGAGTCTGAAGGGGCACCTCGTGACGCGGAGTCGGGTGACGTTTCAGGTAGGTGCCGGGGGAAGCGGGGCGACGTTCCAGCAACTCAGCCAGCCGGACGAGCTCCAGGCGGAGGCGGTGCGCCTGCTCGGATCGATAGCCGTTGAGCCACCCTTCCGAAGTCCGTCCATGCGAGATGTCTGCATGGGATGTAGCCAGAATGCTGCACCCCTTTCTATACTTGACTTCCTCCTCCATCGGGGTTTGCCGGGAGGGTCTACACCGAACTTCGGCCTAGCGGATCAGATCCATGACAACTTGGCCCATCGCTTGCGTCCAGCTCGATTGCACCCTCGGCGACCCCGAAGCGAATCTCGCCGCGGTCCTCGAGGCGCTCATCGCGGCGGCGCAGCGCGGGGCGCGGCTCGTGATCTTCCCCGAGTGTATCCTCTCGGGATACTGCTATCGTGACGGGGCGGAAGCCTGGGAGAATGCCCAGTCGGTTCCGGGACCGGCGAGCGACTCCCTCGCTGCGGCCTGTCGTCGGCTCGGTGTGTTCGCGGTCGTCGGACTACTCGAGCGCGGCGACGAGGGAAAACTGTTCAACTCCTGCATGCTCCTCGGCCCCGACGGACTGATCGCAACCTATCGCAAGATCCACCTCCCGTATCTCGGCGTCGATCGCTTCGTCACGCCCGGCGACCGACCGTTCGCCGTCCAGGATCTCGGCGGCTTGCGTGTCGGCATGAACATCTGCTACGACGGGACGTTCCCCGAGTCCGCGCGTGTCCTCACGCTGCTCGGGGCGGACCTCGTCGTCCTGCCGACGAACTGGCCCAGCGGGGCGATCGGGACGATCAAACTCACCGAGGCGCGGGCGCTCGAGAACAACGTCTATTACGCCGCTGTCAACCGCGTCGGCGAGGAGCGAGGCTTCTGTTTCATCGGACGCAGCAGGGTCGTCGGCCCCGACGGCGAGGTGATGACCTCCGCCTCGCCCGACTCCACCGAGATCCTCCTCGCCGAGATCGACCCCAGCATCGCCCGGTCGAAGCGCGTCGTCAAGATCCCCGGCGAACACGAGATCGATCGCGTCCGCGACCGCAGGCCGGAGATGTACGGGCCGCTGGTACGAAAGACCCCACCCCCCCAGCCCCCTCCCCTGAACGGAGAGGGGGAGCAGGAGTAGGTCGTGTTTGGTCCCCCCTTCCTTTTAGGGAAGGGGGTTAGGGGGTTAGGTCTGCCTTCACCGCGAGAATAAGCCTAGCCTCGACGATGTTGACGACGCCCTGGATCGGCCCCTTGCCCGCGGCTTCGACGACGATCGTCATCTCCTTCGCCTCCGCGACGTTGACGCTGATCCGCACCGCCTTGTCGGCCCGCGTCCATTCGGTCTTCCCCAGTTCGACCGGCTTGCCATCCAGTAACACGCGGACGCGAACGGTTCCCTCGCGCCCGTCGCGGTCGTCCAGCCCGACTAGGGCATCGAATCGGCGGTATTTGCCACCCAGCGCGTAGCTGATTCGACTATCGGCGTGCAGGCCGACGCCCTTGTCGTAGGTCGATCCGCCCAGGAGGAGATCCCGACCGAGGGCGTTGGCGTCGGCGCTCCAAGTAAATGTTTCGTCGAGGTAGGGTGTGTAGGTGTACTTCGCCGGGGTGAGGTCCGACAGGTGGACGACACGGCTGTCGGACAACTCGAGCGACACGACGCGCTCGAGGGGGACACGAACGAGAGCGCCGAAGGTCGTTTTCGCCGAGAACGTCGTGCCGTCGCATTCCGGCGACACGACCGTGATCCGCCCGCCGGGCGATGCGTCCGTCGAGGAGAGGACGAGCCGGGCGTAGCCCCCCTTGGGCCGGGTTTTCTCGGTCGAGTCGGTACTGAGGAGGACGGCACTGACTCGGGTCCATTTGGTCACGACGTTCTTGCGGGCGACTTCGACCTCGACCTGTTCCGCCGAGAGGCTGTTGAGGGTGCCCTCGATCGTGTCGCCGTTGCGGAGCAAGACCACGTCGCGCTTACGCTTGCCGCGTAGGAGGCGGTTGCGATAGCGGGGGATATCGACGGTGCCGTCCGGCGCGATTCGCCAAATCATCGCGACCGACCCGATCGGGACGACGCTGTCCTTGTTGCCCTCGAGGTCGGGGTGTCGGAAGCGGAGCTTCTCGTCGTCGAGCCGCAGCTCTCGGGCCGGGATCCGATCGCCGGAACTGAGGATGAGCTGCTCATCCGATGGCATTGCGGGTAAGGGGACCGAGGATTGGCGGAGGGACAGCCATTCGTTGCCGCTCAACTTTCGCAGGATCTTGGTCCCCACTTCGATGCGAAAATCCTTATCGACGCTCGCAAGCGGGGCGCGGATCTCCGTCCCGTTCGCCTTGCGGACGAGGAACGTCGGCGCTTCCGCGCCGAGTAGAGCGGCGCTACCGAGGGTCATTGCGAGGCAGAGTGAGAACATGCGCATGAGACGATCCCTTGGTGGCCCGTTGCACAAATTACTGTAGGGTTGCAGCGAGGAACGGCGAAAAACGGGGAGGGCTAGATTTAGGGAGTGGGACGAACAACGGTGCCTGCCGACGATGCAGTCTTCAACGGGAGTGCCATGTGACCTCGCCGAGGACATCGCGCTCGTAGGCCCGGATCGCTTCGACGACTTGGAGGAGGATTTCTGGAGTCGCCGTCAGCTCGTCCAGGATGCGGATGATGTCTTCAGCCATGCCAACGCCAGCAACGCCTTGCGTTTCGAGAAAGGCCTGCCTTAAATCGTAATCGGCTCGATTGCGCAGCCCCCGAAGCGAATTGAGCGCGTTGCCGATCTGGACGATCTCTGCTCTTCCTGCGTTCGCCAGCCGCAACCAGACGTACCCATGAGAGTTGGGCCCATTGGGCACGGTAAACCCGGTGTCAGCAAACAAACCACGACCGACGTGGAACGCCGCGTAGTAAGCCCGGCTCACGGACGAACGCCAATCCGCTTCGTTGACGCCGGAAACCCATTCTCCGGCCTGGTCGAGGAAGTCACGCGGGTTCATGGGCCACCGGCATCAGAAGCAAGCGGAACACACAGGTCAAAGGAGCCGGACAGATATGGCACAACTCCGCGATCCAGCGACGATTCCTATCCAGATACGCCTCGACGCCAGAAAACACGATCTCGACCTCGAGAGCGATGTGTCGGTCGCCCTCGATTTCCGGATCGGCTTCGAGATAGACGGCAAGGCGCATGGCGTCCGGAAACAGTCGCTTCGTTGCCGCCAACAGTGGGTCGAGGTAATCGGCGACTTCTTGCTGCCGGGCGAACTCCAGCATGTCAAGGCTCCAATGGGCGGTCCTCTCCGAAAGCGCGATGGTCATGGTTATTCCTCGATATCCTGGATACTACCCCATCCCTCCGACGAATACGATCCGATCAGCAACGCATAGGCCCGCGCGGGGTTTTCAGACCCCGCCTGCCAGTCTTCTACACGCCTCTGCCTCGCCAACGAACTCTGTCCCCAAACGAATCGACTCGGCGCAATCGGCAAGGGCGAGGGTATTCGCGCCCATGCGCTGGTGGACGAACCCGCGTGCGAATCGGACATCGCCACTCGAGGGCAACAGGCCGACGAGTTCGTCACAGAATCGGACCACCTCCGCGTCGAAGGAGGTGCGGCGAAAGCGCCGTGCGAGATCCTCCAAGGTAGTCCGAAAGGGCAACGCATCGATATTCTGGAAGCCGATGAACGAGGCACAGCCGAGGCGGAAGGCGTCGAACTCCGGCCCCGAGAGGCGCTGCGGAGGGACGAGTTGCCAGCCGGTCCCCTCGGCGAAATAGCGGCCCTGGTCGAGGCGGACCTCCTCTACACGGAAACACTCCCAGAGGTAGAACCGTCGCGGCTTGCCGAGGCCGACGATGAGGTAGACCATGCCCCCGACCGACTGGCGGATGTTCGGGCGGCTGGTGTAGATCAGCAGCGAGGTTCGCAGGAACGGGAGGCCGTCGAGCGGCACCCAACCCATCTTCTCCGCGTTGTGGTACTGGATGAACGAGGGCATTATTTCTGGAGTATGGGGAGGTAGTTGTTCGGCACCTGGAGGATGATGGTGGCCATCGACGTTGCGTAGTGGCTGCAAATCTGGTCGTGCCAGGAGCCGTCGGGGTTCTGGCGCGTCAGCAGTTCGTCGCGGATGGCGGGATACCACTCCTGCCAGTAGTTGCCGCCCGCCGTCCACATCGCCTGGACCGCGTAGTAGTGACCATAGAAATAGTGGATGTCCGGTCGGCCCAAGCCGTTGCCGGGCTTGTTGCGGAGGAGGAAGTCGAGGCCGGCCTTGACCTCGGGGGTGTGGTAGATGCCGGCGGCGTTGAGGGCACATACCCCGGCGGCCGTGCGGGCGAAGGCCGGGATGCCGCCCCCGCCGTTACCCTGTTTGATGTAGCGGAACCACCCCTCCATGCGATCCTGGCACGCCTTGACGTAAGTCGTGCTGCGGTCGATGGCCGACTTCGGCACCAGGATGCCGGCGTTGCGTGCGGAGCGCAGGGCCATCATCTGGCAAACCGTTACCGAGAGGTCGGCGTCGGTGCTGTTGGGGAAGTAGCGCCAGGCACCTTGCGTATTCTGGCTCTTGATGATGCGTGTCACGGCGCGATGGAGCTTCTGGCGGACCTCGTCGCGCAACATTTTTTCGTGTACCATGCCGTAGACTTCGCTCAGGAAGAGCGTGGCGAAGCCGTGGCCGTACATCGGCCCGTGGCC
>JANXSH010000355.1 GCA_025356615.1 Planctomycetia bacterium
GTCCCCGCCGCGATTGACCAGATCCTCGCCCGGATGCTCGCGCGCGAGCCGCGCGACCGTTACCAGACGGCGAGCGAACTCATCATCGCGCTGGAGCGGACGCGACTGGCGGCGACCGTCCCGAGCTTTGCCGACGCCGCCCTCGCGCTCCAGGACCCTTCGTTCCAGGCGTGCCAGAGTTCGGGCGAGCCGACCCGCCTCGACCCAGAAGTCCTCCCCAAGACGGCCTCGGAAGAGGTGACCCCCTCCGGCTGGATCGTCCGTTACAAGAATCAGGCGGGCCGATCGTTCACCGCACGCCTGACGGTCGCCCAGATCGTCCGACGGCTGAAGGAGGGGACGCTCCCGCCCACCGCCGAGGCCCGTCGTCCTGACGACGAGACTTTCGCCTCCGTTCGCGAGCACGACGAAATCAGCGCCCTGCTGCCGACGAGTGTCCCCCCGCCCTTGCCCACCCCCAAACTGGCCGTCGTGGCCGGCCCCCTCCTGGGAGATGCTCCGTCGGCCCCCTCGCCCTACGCATGGCAGACGTTCCTGACGCTCCTCGGCGTCGGCACCGTCGTCGCGATGCTGGTCCTGGGGCTGGTGCGCCTGCTCCTGCCTCGCTAACTTCACGCGGTTCGCGGAACGGTCGGGGCAGGTCCGGCGATCGATCCGAAGTTCGGGATGGTTCGAGAAGACGGCGATCGGGGAAGAATAGGTAGGCCCCGCGAGCCGAGCGGGGCTGGTCCGGCTCGACTCGCCGGGCCTACTGCTGTTGCCCCCCCCGAACATAAGCAGGCTTCGATGCGGCGGCAAACCACCTTCGGTATTTGCCCCCTCGTGCCACCTGGACACCCGCTGTCGCCGTACATATAATTCCAACGATCCGCATCGTTCGGCGCTGCGCCCCTCTTTTGCGAATCGCCTCCGCATCCCCCGTCCCGAGGGTGCCCTGATGAACGACTCGTCCTCGACCCGAAGCACGGAGAAGCACGCCTCGCCGCTCGAACCCCGCGAGACGCCGCCAGCCGATGACAGCTTCGCCACCGTGCCGCCGGGCGACGAACTGCTCCCGGTCGGCCAACCTGAGCCGAGACGCTACGAATTCCAATCGACGTTGGGCCAGGGCGGCATGGGCGTGGTGTATCGCGTCCTCGACCGGTCGCTGGGCCGGGTCGTCGCACTGAAGGTCATCCGCGCCGACGCGCTGACCCCAGCCCTGCGTGCCCGCTTCGCCGAGGAGGCCCGCGCGGTCGCGCTGTTAAACCACCCGCACATCGTCCAGGTCTTCGATGTCGGCGAGATCGTGCCCCCCGGCGAGGTCGCCCCGGTCCCGTTCCTCACGCTCGAGTACGTCGAGCGTGGCAGCCTGGCCGGGAGCCTGGCCAAGGACCAGCCGTTGGCCCCCACCCTGGCGGCGCAACTCGTCACGCGGATCGCCCGTGGCATGCAGCACGCCCACGACCGGGGCATCGTCCACCGCGACTTGAAGCCGGAGAACGTCTTGCTCGCCGCGCCGGGCGACGTGGCCGCACTGAACACGCCGATGGGCTGCCCCAAGGTCACGGACTTCGGCCTGGCGCGCCTGATGCAGGCCGACCGCCGATTGACGCAGAGCCGCACGCTGATGGGCACGCCTGCTTACATGGCCCCCGAGCAAGCCGAGGGGCTGCCCGATGTCGGCCCCCCGGCCGACGTCTACTCCTTGGGGGTGATCCTCTACCGCCTCCTGACGGGCAAGGTGCCGTTCGGGTCCACCTCAATCACCCAGATGTTGTACCAGGTCTGCCACGAGATCCCGGTGCCGCCGCGCCAGGCGCGTGCGGACATCCCGGAAGAGTTGGATCGCCTTTGCGTCCATTGTCTGGAGAAGGACCCCCGGAAGCGGCCGACGATGGGCGAGATCGCCTCGGGGATCGAGCGATGGCTGGAGGGCCTCGCCCAGGACGAGACCGTTCCCCTGGTCGCCCCCCGCAAGAGGCGGGCCGGGCGGCGGGCGGTGCTGCTGGGCGGGCTGTTCGGGGTCATGGCGCTGGCCCTCGGCGGCGTGGGGCTGTTCGGACTCAAACCGAAGGAGGGGGGCCAGCCGGAGGAACGCCCACCAGCGACGGGGGCTGTGCCGGTGGCGCATTCGCTGAGGATCAAGCCGATCCGGGTGACGCACTACGCAACGGTGGGCAAGGAGGAGGAGCCGCGCGGGCGCATCGGCGAGAAGTCGTTCACGGCCCACGTCGGCGACGGCGTGACGCTTGCGGTGGAGCTATCGGGGCCGGGCTACCTCTACCTGGTCGGCTTCAACTTCGACGGCAAGGAGCAACTGCTCTGGCCGGTCGATGCCCAGGGCGAGCCTTCGGACGCGGTGAGACCGCCGCAGGGCGACCGGGTGCGGTATCCCGCGGGCGGCGCGCGGCTGGGCCTGGACGACGACTACAAGGGCGGCCTCCAAGCCTACGTCGTGGTCGCGTCGGCGGAGCCGCTGCCGGAGTACCGCGCCTGGCGCGCAGGGCGAACCGGGGTGAACTGGAAGGCGCTGCCGGCGGGCAAGGCGGTCTGGGAGGCCGACGAGAAGGGTACTTATGCCTGCGGCGGGGGGCTGCTGGCGGATCGCGCCAGCGTGCGCAAGGCGCTGGGCACGCCGCCGCTAGACGATCTGTGCCGCGCCCTGGGCGCGGAGGGGATGGCGGTCGAGGCGTTCGCGTTCGGGGTCCTGGCGAAGGAGGGGAAGTGATGACAAGAGCGTGCTTCGTAGCGTGCTGGTTGCTGGCGGCGACGATGGGTGCCTTCGCGGCCGCGCCACCCCCATTGGTGCGCGATCTGTCGGCCTGGGAAACCTTACAAGTTCGCTTGCTAGAATCCAGTTTAGCGCGCCATGAGGCAGCCGGGGAGTTCGAGAAGGCTGCGGGCGTGGCGCAAGAGATCGCGGCGTTCCGCGCGAAGAGACAGGGGGCCACCCACTGGCAAACGATCGACGCCAGCTTCGTGATCGAGGAGTGGCAACGCCTGGTGAGGGTGGCGGGGGTGGACCGGCCAGCCGTAATTCGTGCTCGGGTGTTGAACCAAGAAGGGGTCGCCTTGGTCAACAAGGGCCGCTACCGCGAGGCGGACAAGCCGCTGCGTGGGGCCCTGGCCATCCGCGAGAAAGTGCTGGGCGAGGGCCACCCCGAGACGGCCACCAGCTACAACAACGTGGCGTCCTGTCTGAAGAGCCAGGGCAAGTACGGCGAAGCTCTCCCCCTCTACCGCCGCGCCTTGGCCGTCCGCGAGAAGGCTCTCGGCGAGGACCACCCCGACACGGCGACCAGCTATAACAACGTGGCCTTCTGCCTGGAGAGCCAAAGCAAGTACGATCAGGCCCTGCCCCTGTTCCGCCGCGCCCTGGCCGTCCGCGAAAAGGTTCTGGGCGCGGGCCACCCCCACACGGCCGCGAGTTACAATAACGTGGCCTTCTGCCTGAACAGCCAGGGCAAGGCGGCCGAGGCGCTGCCCCTGTACCGCCGCGCCCTTGCCATCAGCGAGAAGGCCCTTGGCCCGGACCACCCTGACGCGGCCGCCTATTGCGACAATCTGGCCCATTGCCTGAAGAGCCTGGGCAAGTACGCCGAGGCCCTGCCCCTGAATCGCCGCGCCCTGGCCATCAGCGAGAAGGCTCTGGGAGGGGACCACCCCGTAACGGCCAGTTACTACAACAACGTGGCCAGTTGCCTGGAGAGCCAGGGCAAGCACGCCGAGGCTCTTCCCCTGCATCGCCGCGCCCTGGCCATCAGCGAGAAGGTTCTGGGCGCAGACCACCCCCACACGGCTGCCAGCTACAGCAACGTGGCCGGTTGCCTCGACAGCCAGGGCAAGCACGCCGAGGCCCTGCCCCTGCATCGCCGCGCCCTGGCCATCAGCGAGAAGGCCCTGGGCGTGGACCACCCCCACACGGGCAAAAGCTATAATAACGTGGCCCTCTGCCTGGACAGCCAGGGCAAGCACGCCGAGGCCCTGCCCCTGTTCCGCCGCGACCTGGCCATCTGCGAGAAGGCCCTGGGCGTGGACCACCCCGAGACGGGCAAAAGCTATAATAACGTGGCCCTCTGCCTGGACAGCCAGGGCAAGCACGCCGAGGCCCTGCCCCTGTTACGCCGCGCCCTGGCCATCCGCGAGAAGGCCCTGGGCGTTGACCACCCCGAGACGGCCGCCAGCTACCACAATGTGGCTTTCTGCCTGTACACTCAGGGCAAGTCACCTGAGGCCCTGCCCCTGTTCCGCCGCGCCCTGGCCATCTGGCGAAAGGCTATGGGCGAGGAGCACCCCCACACGGCCCTGAGTTACAACATCGTGGCCTCCTGCCTGAACAGGCAGGGCAAGCACGCCGAGGCTCTACGTCTGCTCCAGGTCTCCCTGCCCGGCCAGGAGGTCGCACGCTATCACACCGCCTCCTCCGGCTTCGACCGCGCCTTCTCATCGGCGAAGAAGTTGTCCCCGCACGCTATACTCGCCGTGGGGCTCGCCCGCCTCGGCGAGCCGCGCAATGCCTTCCGCCACGCCGAATTTTCCATCGCTCGCGGCCTGCTCGACGACCTTGCCGACTCCTCCCCCGACGACCTCCGGCGCATCGCCGCCCTCTCCGCCGAAATCGACTCGCTCAACGCCTCTATTCTTCCGCTAACCATCCGGGGCGAACTGTCGGCCAAGGAGGAGGGCCGGCACCAACGGCTGGTGCGAGGGCGTCGGCTTCTCGAGGGCGAGCGCTCGCAACTGACCTCCGCCCTCTCCGCGCGGCAGATCCTCCCGCTCGATCGCATCCAGAGGCAGATCCCCGCCGACGCCGCCCTCGTCCTGTGGGTCGATGGCTTCGGCCGTCGCGTGGCCTGTGTGCTACGCCGTGAGGGTCTGCCCGTGTGGGAGAAGCTGCCCGGCGCAGGGAAGGACGGCGAATGGACCGAAGACGACATCGGTCTGGCCGGGCGCGTCCATGCGTCCCTGACCGACCCTACCACAGGAGAGATCACCCGTCAGGCGCTTTACAAGCAGTGCCTGGCCCCGTTGGAGCCTCACCTGAAGGGCGTCAAGCGCCTCCTGGTCGTCCCCACCGGCCCGATGGCCCTCGTGCCCGTCGAGGCGCTGACCGACCGCTGGCTCGTCAGTTACGTCCCCTCCGGCTCCGCCTTCGCGCGCTCCGCCGAGAGGGCGGCGGCGAAGCGATCGACCTCGGCGCTGGTGCTGGCCGACCCGGTGTATACCGTCACGCCACCGGTCTACCCGAAGGCTCCGCCGCATGGGTTGCTCGTTACTGGGATGG
>JANXSH010000356.1 GCA_025356615.1 Planctomycetia bacterium
CAGATCGTCCACGTCCAGGGGCATAGTCATGGGGGGATTCCTGAATGCCGGAGACACGAGTGAAGGGGACGGCAGGACGGGTAAGTCGGGACCGGGCACTTTTCTCGGGGGCGGCAATTCAGACGCCCCCAGCGGGGTAAGTGGAACCCCTTTGATATTGGGCAATAGGGTATCGACGGCAGGCTGAGCCTGACCGTTTCCTGCCGCAGGGTTCGGATTCGGGGGTGGGTCGGCAATCAAGGCTGCCGAGACGCCTAGCAGTATCACAACGCATAGTGGTTTTGTGTACACAATCGCGACCCTCTGCACTTGACCCAATTGGAACCGCGTGGTCCAATCTCCCGTTGTATTCGGAACGCCCTTCACTCAACGACTCGAGCGGTCATGGATAATCGCAGGCAAACCTATCGCCATCTCTTCGTGAAGGCCGAAAAGGCCGGTGTCGAAATGACTGCCCTCGAAGAGAGTAATCCCCTCCGAGGAGAACTGATAGACCTCTCGATCGATGGCTTGAGAGTTCGTGTCGAGGCCCCCACGACAATCGAAATCGGGACACGACTAACCATTCAGGAGATTCGCCGCCATATGCCTCCCGCTCACTTACTGTTGGGATTCGTGAGCCAAGTGAAGTATATCGTGCAAGAAGGACGGCATGTGTGTCTCGGCATCGAGTTCCTTCGTCAAGGGTTGCAGCAACTGAATAGCTTGCAGGAGAGCAAGCTGAGACGCTTTCTGGTCGAGGAGCAGCGGCGCATGCTCCGCTATCGCCTTGCCGTCCAGGATGAGTGAGCCGGACCAGGGTCTTATTCATGGCGGTGTCCCGTTCAAGCAGAGGATCGCCTTTTCGCGATCACCGATCCATTCGTAAGCGTCAGCCATCCGTCGCAGAGTTACTCGTCTGTGGTCGGGATTACCGTCTTCGAGTACCAGTTGACTCCATTTCAGACATTCGTTGGCATTACGCTTCTTGTGGGTCACTTCCGCGAGGCGAAATCGCGCCTGGGCCGAGTGGCGACTTTTGTTCGCTGCCAAGTCGGCATAGAGTTTCCCAGCTCGATCCTGCTTTCCGGTTGCGAAACAGGCATCCGCTAGTATCATGGTTATTTCGGTGGCAATGGGGCCACGAAGCCCAGGCATGACTTTCGTTGCAAATTGGATCAACGGCTCTTGCATCCCCACTTCCAGGTATGCCTGCGCCAGTAGCAAGTTACCAGGCGCGCCGAGCAAATTCTTATCCCGAGGTGCCAGTAAACAGGTAAGCAAATCGTTCGTCTCCCTCTGTTTTTGTCGCTTGTCCGTACACATCCGGTATCGTGCGAACGTGTCGAGAAAAGTAGTAGCCGAGAGGAACTCCGACTGAGTGACCGAGGCCCGGTTCTCCACCAGCGTCCTATTAGCCGCACGAGGATTATTTGCAAGTAAATAGGCGGCAGCTGTTGTCAAAGCGATCATGGGCTGGGAAGGAGTACCACTCGATGCGCCGAGGGCACGGCGTAGGGGAGAGAGAGCCTGGTCGGGTTCATTTTCTTCGAGGTGCAATCGCCCGATATGGGAGTAAGCCAGCGGCATCAGGTGATGCGACGGAGTTCGATCGACGACCTGATAAAACGTCTGCCGGGCCACTGCGGTCTTACCCGCCCGCCACTGAATGATCGCTCGATTGTAGTGGCTCTCGGTCACGAGTGGGGAACGTGGCCATTCGCGTCCCAATCGTCTGTACCACTCCATCCCCTCCTCCATGTGTCCACCCTTGGCCTCGAGATTGCCCAGTTCGAGAAACGCGACGGGCGCAAGATGATGTTTTGGGTAGTGCAGAATGGCTTCCATCAAGGCTTTTCGCGCGTGGGTGGACTTCCGCGTCTGAGGACTTCCGGCTTCGATCTCTTCCTCGCTCCAGATATGTAATACTCCCTTCTCGGCTTTCCACACAAGATCGAGGCGCTCGCAGATTGGCCGTAGGAAATCACTCAAAGGAATTGGGCCGAGGTCGATTTGTAGGCATCGCTCTTCCACCTGTCGCCGGGCGAGTGCCGACCAGACTAACTTCAGGCCAGCCTGCTCCGCCACCTGAGCCAACAGGGCTGTCAAAGATAGCTGTCGAACGGTGGCGCGTACCAGGATTTCTTTGTTCACGCCACGGATCCGTTTGACCGAAACTTGGTCTGGCATTGGTGGCGGGACCAAACGATTTTCGTCCTTCCCCAATTTGCCCCATTTCAGTGCCTCATCCATCGACCAATCCAATGGACTGTGGTTTGCCAGCGCATATTCCGTCGGGGAGTGTGGCAGACCCTCGCTTGCCTCGAGAGCGAGAGCCAACGCGAGCATATACCGAGCATTTGCCAGAAGCACAGGGTCGCTGGCGACCGGATCCCCAGCGCGGAGGATCAAATCGCACAAGAGAACCTTGCCTTGGGTATGTCGTCGCAGGCGCAACCACACGCGAGCCTGGCCGAGTTGAGCCGCTGAGACCATTAGAGGTGAGCTACTCCGGCTGACCACGGAACCGAAGACCTTGATTGCGTCATCCCATCGCCCCATCCCCTCCAAGGAGAGCGCGTGACGATAACTAAAAGCATCCCGGAGTTGTGACGCGGCACCATCAGTCGCTTGCTTACAGATGACAAGTGCGACCTCGAAGCGCCCTGTTCGGAGAAGGCGATCAACCTCCTCCAGATCGATGCGGATGGCCGGTTCCGCGTGTTCGGTTCGGATTTCCGAGGAGGGTGGCAAGCTCGAATCTCTTGGTGGATCCTCCTCGACCGCCCGATGCACGGGCAGCCCCCCGAGACGCCCGCCGAAATAGAATGCGACTGCGATCAGCCCGACGTTCAGACAGCCCAAGACGCTCCACATTAAGATCCGTGACCAACTCGATCGCGGATGGCTTTCCGTGGCTGAGGGGGTAGGATCCAATAATTTGTGAGGTCTGGGGGGGGTATCGGGGATGGACATGGGTGATAGTACCAATACAACCGTTGAAACCCACAGGATACTTGAAACAGTTTATCGTCGAGGCGTATTTTTTTCTTGAGGAGCGGAATTCGGACAACTAGTCCCAGAATGACTCGATAAAGAGATCGGACAGGAGAAGCTCAGAGAAGGAGGAGACCATGCGAATCGACAACCAAGGGCCCCGCGAACTCGATCAGACGGGCAAAGCCGCTGATCGTAGTGGAGTCGTGTCTCTGACTCGGCCAAAGACCGCCGAAGTAAGCACCCACGCTGCCTCCCCGGAATTGAATTCGCTGCGTGACGCGGTGCGGCTCTTGCCTGCCGTTCGGTCAGGTGTGGTTGCGGAGATCGCCCACCGACTTGGATTGGGGGAGCTGAGTAGCCAGGAAACTCTCTCGAGAACTGCCGACGCCTTGACGGCGACTGCTGCTGGAAGCGTGCCCTTGGCTCCAAACTCCGAACTGGGGCCTAGCTCTACACTTCCAATCGATTTGTTGGCTGCGCTGGGACAACTGCCGCTCGTGCGAGAGGACCGAGTCGCCCAGGCCACTACCAGACTCCAGGCTGGCACGCTATCGACATCCCAGGCGATCCATGACACGGCGGTCGCCCTCTCGAATTGAATTGATGGCGCAGTCGTACCCATTTTTCTTTCCGCTTCGATCGAAACGACCGAATACGCGGCAGTGTACTAGCCATAAAGAACATAGCACACAATTTCTAGGGCAAGTTCCTGGTGTCAAGCTCGATAAACTAGGTCAACCACGCATTTCGTGGCTGGCGGGAACCGGCCCATCTCCTGGTTCGTCTTCGGTCGAAGGGGTTGATAAATGTCTTTGAGTATCATCAACAATGTTGCCTCGCTGACGGCTCAGAACAACCTGAATCGCACGTCGAGCGCACTAGCGACCTCCCTGGAGCAGCTGTCCTCCGGCTTGAAGATCAATCGCGGTGCCGATGGACCCGCCGCCCTGGTGATTTCCGAACAACAGAGGGCGCAGATCAGCGGCCTCCAAACGGCCATCGCAAACACCCATAAGGCCGTTTCGGTCGTGCAGACGGCGGAAGGTGGCCTGAACGAGGTCAACAGCCTGCTGTTGAAGATTCGCGGCCTGGCTGTCGATTCGGCGAACGCCGGCGTCAATGACGCCAACTCGCTGGCCGCGAATCAGGCGGAAATCAGCAACGCCCTCTCGACCATCAACAGCATCTCCACCACGACCCAGTTCGGCAGCAAAAAGTTGCTCGACGGAACCAACGCCGCCACGGCTACGACGAGCAACGTCCTTGCTTCGGCGACCGCCTCCGGCACCCTCATCTCCGGTGCCTACAACGTTACCGTGTCGGCGGCGGCCACGGCAGCCACCGTCACTGGCGCGACTGCGGTTGCTGTGCAGGCCGGCGGCGAGACCCTGACCATTAACGGAGTCCAGATCGCCTTGGCCGGTGCGACTGCCGAGGCGGGCCAGATCACAGCCATCAACGGCGTCTCGGCGAACACCGGCGTCAAGGCCGTCGATAATGGGGCCGGAAAAATCATCCTGTTTTCGACTTCGTTCGGCACCGGGCACAAGATCACCGTCTCCACGACCGCAGCTGCCGGCACGGGCACCGGGTTCGACGCGGCCAGTGTCGGAGCGAATGTGGACGGCACCAACATCGTGGGAGCCATCAACGGAGTGGCGGGGTCGGGGGTCGGGAGCACTCTTTCCGCCGTCTCGGGTACGGCCTCTGGTCTCTCTGTTACTTTCGCCGCTGTTTCCGTCGCGAACCCCTACACGTCCGACAGCACGGCGACGGTCGTGAACGTGGACGCCAGCAAAGCTCTCGTCTTCCAGATCGGAGCCAACGCAGGTCAAACCGCCAGTCTCGCCATCGATCGCTCTCATGCCGACTCGCTGGGCAAGGGCGTTTCGAGTACCTTCGCCAGTCTGAACGTCATCGACGTGACGAACTCGGCCAATGCGGCGGAAGTCCTAAAGGTCGTCGATAAGGCCATCAACGACGTGTCCTCTCTCCGTGGCCGCATCGGCGCTTTCCAGACCAACACGCTGGAATCCACGGCCAACACGCTCCAGACTACCCTGCAAAATACCACCGCCGCCGAATCCAGCGTTCGCGACACGGATTTCGCGAAGGCGACAGCGGACTTCTCGAAGAACCAGGTGTTGATCCAGGCCGGTACGACCGTGCTAGCGAACGCGAATCAGACGAACCAACTCATCCTTGCCCTGCTCAAGTAAGAGTCGATCATAAGGAAGCATAAGGATCGAACGGATTCGATCGGTGAGGGGACGGGGGTGATCGCATCGATCTTCCCCGTCCTCGCGCTGGACTAGTCGAACGGGGGGTTGTCATGGCATCAGTTTCTCCAGTCAGTGGAAGCAGTACCACACCAACGAGTTCGCTCATCGGTCTCAACACCAGCGGGATCTCATTCACCGGACTCTCCAGCGGTTTGGACACCAACAGCATCGTCCAGGGCTTGCTCGCGGTCGATCAGGCTAAGATCGCTCAACTCACGAACAACCAGAAAAAGATCACGAATGAGCAGACCGCCTTCAAAGGCATCGAGGCTCAACTCTTGGCGCTCCAGAACAACGCCGGTCGCCTGGCTAGCACTTTCAATAGCGTAATCGACACGCGCACAGCGACCTCGAGTAACACGGACCTCGTGACCGCGTCCGCTTCCAGTGGGGCACCGCCGGGAGTCTATTCCTTCAAGGTCAACAGTATTGCACAACCCTCACAGATCGCCTCGCAAGGGTTCGCTTCCGCCACCAGCGCCATTACACTCGGAACCTTTCAATTCCAAGTCGGTTCAGGGGCCGCCAGCTCGATCACTATCGATAACACGAATAACACGCTCCAAGGTTTGGCCGACGCCATCAACAATTTGACCGGGGGTGTCACTGCATCCGTCGTCAACGACGGGAGTGCGACACAACCGTACCACATTCTGCTCAGTTCGAATAAGAGCGGTGCGGCCAACGCCATCACGATCACGAACAACCTCGCGGCTGATAGTGGGGGGGCCGTCAAACCCACCTTCACCACGATCGTACAGGCTCCTACCGACGCCTCGATCACCCTCGGCTCGGGTGCGGGAGCCTTCACCATCACAAGCCCCACCAATCAATTGAATGGGGCGTTTAACGGGGTAACGCTCAACCTCTTGGGAGCCGACACGACCAAGACAGTCACCGTAACTGTTGCCAGCGATACGAAAACCAGCACGAAGGCGGTCCAAGACTTCGTCCAGTCGTACAACGACTTCATCGACACGATCAATACGGGGAGCACGTTCGATCAGCAAACGGGGACGGCCGGGATCTTCCTGGGCAATCAGAATGCGAGCCAGATCGCAAATTCACTTACTAATTCACTAAGCGCCGTTGTGATAGGTTTGCAAACCCAGGCAAACAGACTATCGGCCATCGGCATCACGCTGAATGACCACGGTAAGCTAGACATCGATCAGACCAAATTGACGCAGGCGATCAGCGGCCAGTTGCCCGGCGTCGCTGCGGGGGATGTCGCCCGTTTGTTCTCCCTATCGGGGAAGTCCAACAATTCCGGTGTCACCTTTGTTTTCGCCGGAGACAAGACGAAGTCCGGCAATCCCGTCCAGGTGAATGTTACCCAGGCGGCCACCCAGGCGAACCTCGCCGCATCGAACGCGCTGTCGAATTCGATCACCATCGACGCGACAAACAACACCTTCGGCCTGACGGTCGATGGTAAGCCTGGGACGATAACTCTGGCCCAAGGATCGTACACACCCCAAACGCTCGTAACCGAGCTTCAAAACGAAATCGCCGGCAACACCTCGCTGAGCGCCACGAAGATCCGGGTCGGACTGGACAGTACGAACCACGTCACTCTCACCTCGCAGAGTTATGGCAGCAATTCCAATGTGACCGCGAGCGGAGGCTCAGCGCTTGGTGTTCTTGGATATACGGCTGGGGCCTCGGCGGGGGGGCAGAACGTCGCAGGCAATTTCGTCGTCAATGGCGTTACCGAGTCGGCTCAGGGGAACGGCCAGATACTCAGCGGGATATCTACGAGCGGAAACACGAGCGGCCTTCAGGTGCGGGTCTCGCTAACCGCCTCCCAGATCACCCCCGGTTCTGCGGCTACCGTGACTGTGACACGCGGTATCGCTTCGGGGCTGAATCAGGTTTTGAATTCGTTCCTGAACCCGGTCAATGGGCGACTCAAGTCCATCGATCAATCGTTCCAGGACAATGTGGATTCGATTCAGAAATCGATCGACTTCCAGACAGTGGCCCTGAATGCACGTCAACAATCGCTCCTCCTCCAATTTGCTAACTTGGAAGCAACGATTTCCCAACTGAAAACGGTTGGCAACTTCTTGACCCAGCAATTCGCCATCACGCAATCCTCGACCGGTTCTTCATCGAATAAGTTGTAAACAGTCCGGTTGGTAATACCACTGCTTGGAACAGGAATCGTAATCGTATGAATCCCTACGCTCGCTATCAACTTCAGGCGAGTTCTACCGAACCGCGCATCGACATGCTCCTTTCGCTCTTCGATGCGGCGTGCGATCGCACGGAGGCGGCGCTCGACGCAATGGCGGGGGCCGACCAGGAGACCGCCCGCCGGCTCAGGGTTCGGGCACGTCTCGTAGTTCTCGGCCTTTGGTCTGGAGTGGACAATGATCGGCGCGAGAAGGGAGTGAATCTCGTGGGGTTATATCAGTTCGTTACGAAGTCACTCGCCGAAGGGTCGCTGGAAGAAGTTCGCGGCTCGCTCGAGGTGCTGCGTACTTTGCGAGAAGGGTTTCGCGGCATTCGCGAAGAAGCAATCCAACTCGAGAGGGACGGGGTCATCCCCCCTATCGATGCCATCTGCGCGATTCACGCCGTCGGGTGAGCTTCCCTCATTTCCCCTACATTTCGCCCACGACGAAGTCCGATAATGCTCTTGTCGGGAATAACTGGCGTCTGTGCCCCATGACGGATTAGCGAGGAGATCAGACTATTTCCCCACGGATGGGCGAATATTTTCCTGATCCAGCGCCCCACTGCGACACCTTATTCCAGGATGGATGCGTCGTACATGATCCAAGGTTTGTATAGCGCCGCGAGTAGTCTATCCGCTGCGGCCCAACAGCAGGATGTCGTCGCGCACAATCTGGCACACGCTACCGTCCCTGGTTACCGTGGACGGGGCCTGGCTTTTAGCACATTCGATCCTGAAGGTCCGACCGACTCGGGTTCCTCCACGACACCGCTTCGCGGCACGGAAGTTTCCCGAGAATACACCTTGTTCCGCCCCGGCGATTATCAGCAAACGGACAATCCGTTGGACCTCGCCGTGCGGGGCGACGGCTTCTTTGCCCTCGAAGGCCCTTCCGGCACCGTGTACACTCGGAACGGCTGTTTCGAGTTGAACGGTGAAGGCCAAATCCAGAGCAAGAGCGGACTTCTCGTGAGCGGATCGGGAGGGCCGATCACCATTCCCCCTGGCACGGCCAAAATCAACATAGCACAGGACGGCTCTGTCTCGGCGGACGGGACACAAGTCGGGCAACTGAGCGTGGTAGCCTTCCAGGACTCGACGCAGTTGAGGCGAGTCGGTCCGACCTTGTTCGATGCCCCTCCGGGTACCGGCTCACCGTCATTGCAGGCGGGGGTATTGCAGGGATATCGCGAAGGATCCAATGTAGGGGTAATCCAAGAAATGGTAAACCTCATTGCCGGTTCACGCTACTATGAATCGACAGCAAAAGCTTTGAAAACCCTCTCGGAGACTCTCCAGCAGCGGACACAGCCCCAGCAGGGATGACGAACCGATTAGGGCTGCACACGTCAGGACAGGAGCAAGAATGATCAAAGCTTTATTTACGAGCGCTACGGGATTGAACGCACAGCAGATCGTTGTCGATAGCACCAGTAACAACCTCGCGAACGTTAACACGACCGGATTCAAACGAAGCCAGCCTGACTTTCAGGATCTGCTCTATATCACCCAGCGATCACCGGGAGCTGAGGTATCTCAAGGCGTGACGGCCCCGACGGGATTGCAAATTGGGAGTGGGGTCCGGGTCGCCGGGAACACCAAGATCCATACCCAGGGAAGCCTCGACCCGACAAATAATCCAACGGATGTGGCGATCGAAGGAGAAGGCTTTTTCAAGGTTCAACTTCCCGGCAACGAAGTCCGCTACACACGGGACGGCACCCTCCGACGGAATGCCACGGGTGAACTCGTTACCTCGGACGGCTATGCCATCCAGCCGGGTATCATCATCCCCCCGACAATGGTGGAAGTGAATATTGGGGAAGACGGCACTGTGTCGGGGATAACAGCAGGGGCGACTGCTCCGACAACCGTAGGCAAGCTCACGCTCGTCCGCTTTGCTAATCCTTCCGGACTAAGCAGCGAGGGGCGAAACCTACTAGCCGAGACAGCCGCGTCGGGATCTCCGAACGAGGCACAGGCGGGTCAGGCGGGAGCCGGGACCATCAGGAAGGGGTTCCTCGAGCGGTCCAACGTCGAAGTCGTTCGCGAACTCGTTAATCTTATCCTCGCCCAGCGCGCTTACGAGTTCAACACCAGGGCGATTCGAGCGGCAGACGAAATGCTTTCCTATACGAACAACCTCTCGAGGTAGTGGCCCATGCGCATCACATACTTCGGAGTGGTCGTCGTCGCTTGGGTAGCAATCGTTGCCACAGTTGTCCACGCCGCACCTCCCAACTCCTCGAACACATGGACGCCTTCGAGCGTCGTAGTGTTGACACTTCGTCCCTCCGTGGCCAACCACCGATCCCAATTTTTGGTCCAAGACATCGCTTCGCTCGAGGGAGGCACGTTTCAAGACCGCCAGAAAATTGGCAAACTCGACTTGATCGACATGCCCTCTACCGGCCAGGAAGTGACGATATCGCGGGAGCAAGTCATGTACCGCCTTCTGATCGCGGGAGTCGAGGGACATCAATTTCGAATCGAAGGGCCAGCCGTCGTTCGCGTGGGTGGGCAGGGACTCGCACCTCCACTCCTTCAGGTAAGTGCCGTAGGAACTACGGAACCCCAACAGCCTCACAACCCAGCCCCCCGCCTGCTTCGACAGGAGGCTACGGGGACTAATAACTCGATCGCGAATCTAGTCAAACGGAACGATGTCGTTCAGATGGTGACGAACATTGGTGAACTCAAAGTGGTTACGCGTGGAGAGGCGATGGAGGATGGTCGGCTTGGGCAACTTATTCGCCTGCGCAATGTGGATTCCAGCCGGGTAGTTCACGGTCGAGTGGTCGATCGTGCTGTCGTCGAGGTGGATTTTGTCAGGAGCAAACCATGACTCGCTGCTTGGTTGTCATCACACTGGTACTCTTGGGGAATTGGCCCCCAGGGCTTCGCGCCGACTCGATCTGGGACCGCCGAACCATTGGTAGTGCTTACATTTTCGTGGACACGCGGGCTCGTCGAGTGGGAGACCTCGTCACCATCGCAATCGCAGAGAATACAGGCATCGATAACAAAGACCAACGGGACGCCACGAAAGCCACCAAAACGGGTGGCACGTTTGATTTCAAAGGCAAGATCACAGGAACCAGTTCGGGAGCCAGCCGAAGCGCTGCGGCCAACCTCGATACGTTGACTACATCGCAACGCAACTTTTCTGGATCCTCGACTTACAACGTGGCGCAGAATTTGACCGACCGGATAACCGCCACTGTCGTCGCAGTCCTTCCGAACGGGAACCTCGTCGTCGAGGGGAGCCGTACCCGCGTCGTCGGGAATGAGACTCGAACCCTGAGCGTGTCAGGGGTAGTCCGTCCGGTGGATATTGGCCCGACGAATACCGTCCAATCCCAATACTTGGGAAACTTCCAGATCACCTACAATGGTCGGGGGGATCAGTCGAGTTATAGCAATCAAGGCTGGTTGGGCCGAATCGTCAATCACCTCTGGCCATTCTGATTCGTTTCACTCTGACCCGGCCCGCCGGAAGGACATCGTCGTGCAAATCATCGGAACGTTCGTAACAAGTTTTCTTCTCGTCCTCGTCGCTGCCGGTACGAGCATGGGTGGGGTGCGCCTGAAAGATATTACCGATCTTCAGGGAGCAAGAGCGAACCAACTCTACGGATTCGGCCTGGTAATCGGCCTCGGGAATACAGGCGGCAAAAGCTTATTCACTCAAAAAGTAGCGACCGACATGCTACAGCGGTTGTGCGTCGGTGCGAACACTTTTCAGGATGCTCGTTCGGACAACACCTACAAATCGGGAAATATCTCTGCGGTGATGGTCACTGCGGAGATCGGGCCTTTTTCCCGACGTGGCAGCCGTATCGACGTGACCGTTGCGATTTTGGACGACGCACAAAGTCTCCTCAACGGCGAATTGCTCCTTACACCCCTCAAAGGAGTGGATGGCGTCGTATATGCTGTGGCCCAGGGGTCGGTAACGGTGGGTGGCTTCAGCGCCAAGGGTCAGGCCGCAAGCGTTCAGAAGAATCAGGTGACGGTCGGCCGAGTCGTCGGCGGGGCGACGGTCGAACACGAGGCTCGCGGTGAAGTTCTTTGCAACGGGCAGGTCCGCATGTTACTCAAACACCCGGATCATTTGACCTCCGACTCGATCGCTCGGGTGGTCAACACCTGGCTCCCCGGCCACGCCTTGGCACTAGATGCAGGTACGGTGGTGGTCGATGTCCCGCCCCAATTCAGGGCCTTCACGGTGGCCTTCCTTGGCGATTTGGGGGGTCTGGAAGTAGACCCGGATATCCCGGCACGGGTAGTCATCAATGAACGCACCGGAACCGTCGTCACGGGCGAAAACGTAAAAATTAGTACCGTGGGCATCGCGCATGGCAATCTTGCCGTCGTCACGAGAGAAACGCCACTCGTTTCGCAGCCCGAACCGTTCGGCAAAGGCAAGACCGTCGTCGTCCCCAGAACCGACGTTGGTATCACGGAGGAGGGGGCGCGGATACACATTGCCCCGCGAACGGTAAACGTCGGAGATCTGGCGCGAGTTCTCAACGCTCTGGGCGTTACGCCGCGCGACTTGATCTCCATATTCCAGGCGCTCAAGAAGGCCGGCGCTCTTCAGGCAGAACTGATCGTTATGTGACTGTGCATCGTCGGAGAGTGACGAGCGAAAGGGTTGTTCTGATGGTTGGGTGCCCCGACCGGCATTTACAAGAGGTTCCGATGCAATCTGCTAGCCTGGGATCGAATCCGGTGAAAGAGTCTTATTTGGAGGCTGTTGCAGCCACGCCGTCACCCCGCAACGGGCAGTCGATCGAGTCGGTCGCACGGGGGTTCGAGGAGACATTTCTCGCTTTGCTGACGAAAGAGATGCGACAGACCCTCGAACCCAACACTCTTTTTGGTCACGACAGTGGGGATGCTTTCGGCGGCATGTTCGATCAGTTCATGGGGAAACACCTCGCGCAGGCGGGAGGTGTCGGGTTGACAGCGAACCTGAAGCAACAACTGGAGCGGGCGAAACTTCATGACAAATCTGGACCTTCCCACTGACGGGAATCTCGAGGAAGGATTGACCAGGGCTTGGACGGTTCACCTGCAACGAGAAGAAGTTCTGCTCGATGCGACGGTGAAATCCTTACGTCATGTTCGCACGGCCATCATCGATGCCGACTGGGAGCGTCTTCCCGACCTCTTGACCTTTCAAGACCATCTCAGGGCGGAGGCCCACCCACTAGCGCAGGCGAGAGAGTCACTCCGCAAACAATTGGCACCTCATCTCGGCGTGTCACCCGAAGACGTTACACTACGAGGTGTGACAATTTGGTTTCGGCTCGCCTCGGGTACGAATCCTCTCGTCGGGTGCGAACGATTGATGCAAAAGCTGAATGAGGCGGAAACGCTTCGCTGCACCATCGCCACGCTCGTTCGCTCTTCCCTGTCGCTGTATCAGAACTTGCTGGGAAGACTGGCTGGTGGAGAAAGCGCAGAGCGCTATGGACCAGGCGGGAAGTGGCAAGGCTTTGCTTCTGGATCATTAATCCAGGGGAGGGGGTAATCCAGCATGTTAAGCTTCGACATCGGCCAATCCGCACTTCGGACCGCCCAACAAGCGACAGACGTAATCGGTCAAAATCTGGCCAACGCCAGCAATCCGAACTACCATCGCCAGGTCGCCGATTTGGTCTCGACTTCGCCCGTCGGGATCGGAAACTTGTTGTTCGGCACCGGCGTCGATGTGGCGGGCATCAATCAGTTGCGGAACAGTCTCGTGGAGGCCGCGATCACCCGCAACAAGTCCGACCTCGGCAGCACGAAATCCCAACTCGACACCCTTAGTCAGTTACAGACTACGCTAGGTTCGGGTGATGGCTCACTTGGGAATCGCATAGAGGATTTCTTCAATCAACTCCAGCAACTCGCCTCCCAACCGGAGAATACTACACTTCGGCGGGTTGTTTTCGGGAGCGCAACCACCCTCACTGGCCAGTTCAACTCCCTTGCAACCAGCCTCGACAGTTCGCGTTCCGCGTTAGACGCCGAGGCCCGAGATGTGGTCACTACCATCAATGGCGACACCAAGCAAATCGCCCAACTCAATGGGCAGATTCAAGACGCCACGGTCCGCGGTCTCCAGCCCAATGATTTGCGCGATCAACGCGACCAATTGGTCAATGACCTCGCCAGTCACGTCGCCGTTCAGGTCGTAACGCAAAACAATGGCCAAGTTTCCGTCGTGGCGGGGGGCGCAGCCCTCGTTGTCGGTTCCGAAAGTGTCGCTCTCGATTTTGCCATTTCCACCTCGAACCAGGCGATCGTCACTCCTCCCGGCTCTACGTCGCCTTTGGCTTTCAGTGGGGGGGATCTCGGTGGCCTGCTGGCGGTTCGCAACCAGACACTCCCGGATTACCACGCGCGCCTCGACGCCCTTGCCGGGCAACTGGCGAGGCAGGTAGACGGGATCCAGGCGACGGGTCTTGGACTCTCCGGCCCCTCTACCTTCCTTTCCAGTCAGCGATCCGTTAGGAATATCACCGTTCCGCTGACCCTGGCGGGTCTTGCGTTCCCTCCGACCAGTGGCACGCTGTTCGTCTCGGTGACAAACCTTGCCAGTGGGAACCGCACACTAACTGCACTGAGTATCGATCCTGCAACCAACAACCTCCAAGATGTCGCGAATGCACTTGGCACTGTTCCTAATTTGCAAGCCGTGACCAATTCCACAACGGGCACCCTTCAGATCCTTGCCTCACCAGGATACGCTTTCGATTTCGGGGGCCGCCCACCCACGAACTTGTCCGCAGGAGGCATCACGGGGACGACACGTCCTGCTGTTACTGGATCTTTCACTGGGACCACGAACGACGTTTACACCTTCCAAGTCGTCGGTAGCGGCACTGTGGGCGTGTCTCAGGGGTTGAGTCTTCAGGTGAAAAACTCAAGCGGGGCGTCGATTGCCAACCTCGCTATCGGCCAAGGCTATTCCCCCGGTTCCAAGCTGACGTTGCCCAACGGTCTCTCGGTCCAACTCGCTGCTGGCACGGCTAACAATGGCGACACTTTTTCTCTACCTGTAATCTCTCAGCCCGACACAGGCGGTCTTTTGACCTCTCTCGGTCTGGGTACGTTTTTCCAGGGCAGTTCGGCGGCCGACATCTCGGTCCGAAATGATCTTACGAGTGATCCGACTCGCCTGGCGGGGTCTCGGACGGGTGAACCGGGTGATGCCTCGAACCTGGATCGCCTGGTCGCCCTCCGCGATCAGGCCACCCTGGCAGGAGGGTCGCAGACCTTCAGGCAATTCTACGCGAGCATTATCGGAGATGTTGGTTCCCAGGTGAGCAATCTTGGTAATCTCCAAACGAGTCAAGCCGCTCTCGAGCAACAATTGACAAAACAGCAGCAGAGCGTGTCGGGCGTGGACCCAAATGAAGAATTGACCCATCTTCTCAACTCGCAACACGCATTCGAGACGGCGTCCAAATATATTTCTGTCGTAAACAGCACACTCGATTCCTTGCTCAACATCCTCTAGTCGGCTCCACTCAAATATGAATGTACGAGTCACACCCCAGGTTTTGATCAACCAGGCGATTTCTAGCACCCAACAAGGGTACGCCCGCCTCGGCGTCCTCGAAACGCAGGCCTCGTCCGGGAAGCGCATTTCGCAAGTGTCCGATGACCCCATCGGCGCACTCCAGGTATTCGCCGGCGAGGCGGACAACGTCCGTCTGGATGCGTATCGTCAAAACATTACGGACGTACAGGCAAAATTGAACACCAGTGTTTCGACCCTGACGGAGGCGGGGACACTCCTGGCTCAGGCCAAGAATCTCGCGATCCAGGGGGCGAACGCTGGCAACGACCCCACATCCAACAAGGCGTTGGCGGATCAGGTCCATTCATTGCTCGACCGATTGGTCGCATTAGCCAACACGAAATCCGGTGACCAGTTCCTCTACGGTGGGACCGCCTCTTCGCGTTCTCCTTTCACGGTCAGTGGCCGGGATGCCGCAGGCCTAATCACGCAGGTTGTTTATAACGGGTCCGACCTGCGTAGTCATTCTCCGGTCGGCGAAACGCAAACCGTTGACACGCTCTATAAGGGGAGCGAGGTCTTCCAAACCCAACAGCGAGGGCCGACGACGATCCGTGGCACCACCGGGGCTGCTCCCGGCTCGGGCACGGACAGTGCCACCGGACAAGGAACACTCACCGTCGCTCATACCGCAACGACTTACGCTGCCGGCTCAGGCATTCAACTCGGGACGAACTCCGCCATCGGCGACACAGTCCTCGGCCCGAGCGGTGCCCACACTTTGAAGGTCATCGACACGAGCGGCACCGGTGTTGCTGGCACAATTGCGATCGATAACGGGCCGCCAATCGCTTTCACCAGTTCCGACACCAACCTTCGCATCGCATCTGCCAGCGGTGCGGTCGTCTTCGTGAACACGTCTGCGATTACGCCCGGCTTCAATGGCACCGTGGCTATCAAGGGTGACGGCACACTATCGGTAGACGGGGGCCTTACGACGACTCCCTCGAACTTCAGTAGCAACCAAGTCCTCACGAATAGTTCGAGCGGAGCGGTCACGAACATCGACAGTACCCAGGTCGTGCAGTCTGGATCCGACGACATCAACCACCCCGGCACCTACGACGCCTTTCAGATCTTGCAGTCCTTGAGCGACGACTTGCGGAATGTCCGTGGTCTCAGTCCTGCCGACCAAACGAGCGCGGTGGCCACTCGGCTCGGGGAATTGGACCGCGTTCGGACGAATGTTTTGGGGGTAGTCGGCGAGCAGTCCTCGAGTTTGCAGAACCTCGCTTCGCTCGACCAACACATCAGTGCCGTTCAGTTGCAAACGAAGGAGTTCGTCGGCAACATCCAAAGCGCCGACATCTCGTCCGTGGTACTCAATTTGCAGCAGCAGCAGAATTTGCTTCAACTTACTCTCAGTGCGACTGCTCGCCTATTCGACTTCAGTCTTCTGAATTTCCTGAAGTGATACTACCCCGGCACGAAAGAAGATCACCCGAAGGCGCAGCGAAGACCTCACCCCCCTCTCCCTGCGGGCATAGGTATCTACCCAGGAGAAAAGGTGAAGTCTCCCAGCGTCCGACCCCACCCCCAGCCCCCTCCCCTAAAAGGGAGCAAGACCGGCCCGTGGGAGACTTCACGCCCAAGGACATGCCTCCGGCTCCCCCTCCCCTTTAGGGGAGGGGGCTGGGGGGTGGGGTCGGCCTAACACCGGCTTCACCTTTTCTCTTGTTTAGATACCTATGCCCGCAGGGAGAGGGGGGAGCAAGACCGGCCTGTGGTAGGCTTCACGCCATCCGACATGCCTCCGGCTCCCCTTCTCCCTGCGGGAGAGGGGGTTGGGGTCTTCGCGTCGCCTCATCGAGTCGCTTTCGTGCCGAGGTGATACTCGACCCCAACGAATGTGAAGGGGGGGTGGGGTAGGCGCGAATCAGAGGGCCGTTCGTTCTCAGGGTGTGACGGCCATCCCAGGTACGGGGGACGGGAGTAACGAGCCTATGTGCCCTTTTCACGAAGGCACCTGTGCCATTTTCTCGATTTTGCTCTTGATTCGCGTCCACGACTCATGGTATATGCTAGCACTTTTATGATATCGGACCGTCTCTGATAACCCCTGATTCTGACCTTATCACAACGTACAAGGAGGTACGTTTGATCTATTGACCTATTCGAAGCCGACCTACCTCGATCACTTCTCCGATCGACCCGCCGATCTTTTTCGGCCACCCGGCTGTAGCGAACACTCCATCGAACTAGCACCCAAGAATGCAAGGATCGCACTCTATGCTCGTACTATCCCGTCGTCTGGACGAGAAGATTCTCCTCCCGACTGTCCCCGCGCTCATCAAGGTAATTTCCTCGAACGCCGGGCTGGTCCGTCTCGGATTCGAGGCCCCTGCGGACGTGCCGATCCTCCGCGAAGAACTCACCAAGGGGGCACCCCTTCCTCCCCCTTTTGCCAACGACGATTTCGAGGGTGGCCTGGAATCGGATCGGAACACGGTCCGCGGTCGCCTACACGATCTCACCCTGGAAGTGACGCTCCTCCGCATGCAGATGCGAGACTGCGACCCCGTCGTTCGCCAAACGCTCGACGAGATCAACCGGGCACTCCACACGCTTCGGCGGGCCGTTCGTCACTCGGCTCGAGACAGGGTCGTCGGCGTCTGACCCGCACCACGCCTCACGCCGCCTGACGGTTGCCGACGCCCATTTTGCGCGCCTCGCTGACGCCGTCGCGGATGCGGGTGAACGGCTCGGTGAAGTCGAGGTTGCCTTCGAGTTCCGCGAGCAGCCCGGTGACGGCCGCCATGTCGCTGGGGAAACCCGCATGGCACGTCAGGAAGCCCTTCCCGTTCTTCAGGGGAATGGCGAGAGGGCTTGTTGCACGCGCCTCCTCGGCGGCGACGAGATGGACCACGGGAATCTCTAGTTTGCGACGCAGATCCAGCGCGTGTTCGCACGTCGTGACGACGAGCTGGACGCCTATGCTCGCCTTGTCCACGAGCGCCTTGCCGATGAGGTCGCCGCACAGGTAGGGCAGGAGCGTGCCTCCGTAGAGGATGTTCTGGATCTTGTTCGGCTGCACCGCGCTCGAGAGGCGGAAGTCGAGCGGCCGGCCCCAGGCGTTCGTCACGAAGTACGCCCCCAGCCAGCCCGTCCCCTCCTGGAATACCGTCAGAAAGCCCAGATGGACAGGAGTCGTAGCCACGGCGTCCCCTCCCGGTGTTTTGACAGTGTCCCCGATATCCTCGGACGAGGGAGGGGACACCGAAGACAACCTATTTTCATCGGTCGGAGGGGGGGCTCGACTTGAACGGCTGCACGAATTGCAATTCTTCGCCAGAGTCGCATACGAATCGTACCGCGAGCCGATACGGCCCTCGTTCATCGATCGGGCTTTACCCCTCTCCCCTCTCGAATGCCACGAGTATAATTCCTATGGGTCTCCCCATCGCGAGGTAGGATCCCCATCCTCTCTCACTATATCGTGAGCATGTCCCAACACCGCATTTACCGAAGGAGTCGCCTCATGGCCGCCATCTCCACGAGCGCCCGCGTGACGGGCAAGCACCTGATCGCCGGGCGCTGGCTGCCGGGCGAAGACTTCGCGAGCAGCAGCCCAGCGGACCGCGATGACGTGATCGGCGTCTTCCCAGCGGGAACGGCCCAGACGGCCGGAGAGGCGGTCGGCGCGGCGCGGGCCGCGTATCCGGCGTGGCGGCGGATGAGCCGGATCCTTCGCGCCGAGTTGTTCGACAACCTCGCCCAGCTCGTCAAGCGCGACACGGACGATATCGCCCGTCTCATGGCCCGCGAGTGCGGCAAGGTCATCACCGAGTGCCGGGCCGAAGTCGTCGAAGGTCTGCACATGATCCAGTACGTCTTCGGCAGCGGTCGCATGCCGACGGGCGAGGTTCTGGCGTCGGAGATCGCGGAGAAGGACGCCTTCGTCCGGCGCAAGCCGTGGGGCGTGGCGGCGGTCATCACGCCGTGGAACTTCCCCTTCGCGGTGCCGCTCTGGATGCTCGGGCCGAGCCTCGTCGAGGGGAATACCGTCGTGTTCAAGCCCTCGGAAGACACGCCCGCCGTCGGGCAGCGGATCGTCGAACTCTTCCTCGAGGCGGGCTTCCCTGCGGGCGTCGTCAACCTTGTTCACGGCGACGGGGTCGTCGGCGAGTCGCTCGTGCGAGATGCCGATGTCAATCTCGTGCTGTTCACCGGCAGTTGGGACGTGGGGAGCCGGATCCAGCAGATTTCGGCGGGACTCCCCGACCGCATCGTCGCCGCCGAGATGGGCAGCAAGTCGGCCGTGATCGTGTGCGCCGACGCCCGGCCCGATCTCGCGGTCAACGCCGCGATCATCAGCGCGTTCAAGACGAGCGGTCAACGCTGCGTCTCGGCGGGGCGCGTGCTGGTCCACGAATCGATCCTCGATCGGTTCTCGCGCGAACTCGTCGCGCGGGCCTCGCGCCTACGGATCGGCTCGCCACTCGACGCGGGGAACTTCACCGGCCCGGTGATCCACGCGGAGTCGGCCGAGAAGGTCGAGCGCTACAACGCGCTGTCAAAGGAGGAGGGGGCCGAGATCCTCCTGGAAGGAACTCGCCTTACGGACGCGGCGACGGCGCGGGGCAACTTCCTGTCGCCCCACATCTACCGCATCGAGGCGAAGCCGGGGGTCCGATGCGTCCGCGAGGAGGTGTTCGGCCCGCACCTGGCGGTCATCCCGTTCCGGGACAACGAGGAGGCAGCCCGGATCTACAACGACACGCCGTTCGGCCTGTCGATGGCGGTCATCACGGAGGACTACCGCGCGATGCGGTTCTTCCGCGAGGAGTGCGAGTTCGGCATGGGCTATGTGAACCTCCCGTGCATCGGCGCGGAGGTGCATCTCCCTTTCGGCGGCGTCAAGAAGAGCGGCAACGGCCACCCGTCGGCGGCGGGGCTGGTCGAGGCGGTCACGCACAAGGTCTCGTGGACGGTGAACCACGGCGTGGAGATAAGGATGGCGCAGGGGTTGACGACCGAAGAGGGCCGCTGAGCGCCGACCACGCTCCTCGTAGAGCGGGTCGAGGGGAGCGACGGCCCCGTATCGTGGACCCCGCCGCCCGGCACGATCCGACTACGAACCGAGGCCTTTCCCCGACAGCCGACCGACTACCGCCAGCGCCGGCGTCAGGACGGCCACGAACACTCCGAGATACAGCCCGTCCGACAACACGGGCCACGCGAGCGGTCCCAGCCACGCCCAGCCGAGCCACAGGACGATGAGGTACAGGGCGAGCAGGAACGCGAAGAGTTCGCCCGTCACGCGCCGTCGCGTACTCATTCCGAGCGTCATCAAAGTCGTGAGGGCCAGCGCGACGGCGAGCGGCTGCCAGCCGAGGAATCCGCCGGTCATCGTCAGGATGCCCGCCGCGCTGCCGAGCCGTCGGCGTCGATCGGCGAGTCGCACCAACCCCGCCGGAAGTAGTATCCCCGCCGCCGCGCTCAACAGGCCCATCTCGAAACTGCCTTGCTCGACTCGCTCCCAGACCGGCCAGGGGACGAACCCAGGACGGGGGCAGTTCTCCGCCATTGCCCACCTCGTCTGCGTCGGGATGCGGTGGACCGGGGACGGCGTCGGCCACGGATACATCAGCGACCACGCCAGGCCGCACACCGCCCCGAAAACGACCAGGCCGCGCGGCACCTTCTCGCCGTCGAGTAGGCACCCGATGGCGACGACGAGGGCACTCGCCAGGATGATGTGCCCGACGAAGAAGGCCCACGAGTCGGGCGGGAATCGTCCCGACTCGAGGTAACTGAAGCCGCCGAAGATCCACACGTCGAACCCGTGGACGTTCGCGCCGACCTCGACGAAGTACAGCCCGGCGAAGACGAAGCCGACGATCAGCTCGACGAGGAAGTAGCGTACCGAGAACCGCGCGCCGCACGTCCGGCACCGTCCCCCCAGTCGCCAGTAGGCCAGCAGGGGGAGGTTGTCCCGCGCGCGGATCGGCGTGAAGCACGAGCCGCACCGGCTCGACGGCCAGAACAGGTTCCGACCGCGCGGCAGGCGGTAGACGCAGACGTTGAGGAAACTGCCGACGGCGCTGCCCAGGACGAACAGCCACCCGAACAGCACCGCCAGCCAGCCCCAAACGAGCATCGCGTCCGCCCCGATCGAGATTGCGGGATCCGCCGCTCATCCTATGGATCGTCCGGGGGAGGAGAACCTTCGATCGAATTCGCCCTACGTCTTTAGGACGAATAGGTCCGTCCGTCGGCCCATCCGATAGAATCTCCCTGAGTGGAGGATACGGAAGACTACCATCGACCCGCATCCTCGTCCGACGATCTACGCCCGACGAGGGAATAGAGTCCGACTCGGGGTCGGGAGGGGTGTACACTCCAGTGCCGAAACTATTCCCAGGCCGCAGAGGACGAGGAGGAGGCCGGATGGCTGTTGGCGTCGTGCAGCACTCGTTCTCGGGGCACGAGACGTTCCCGTTTCGATACCCGTGGCTGAAGAAAGGCTACGACGCCGTCCTCGCGGATGCGTCCGTCTTCCTGAGCGACGACGCCATCACCACCCTCGGCGTCGGCAAGAACATGGTGCGGTCGATCCGCCACTGGTGCCTGGCTGCCGGCGTCCTGGAGGAGGACCGGGGCGCGGGAACCGCCCTCCGCCCGTCGGCGCTCGGCACCCTGCTGCTCGACGACGACGGCCTCGACCCCTACCTCGAAGACCCCGCCACCCTCTGGTTGCTCCATTGGCAGATCGCGCGCAGCCGGGGGCGGGCCGCGACGTGGTTCTGGGCCTTCAGCCACTTCCACGAGCCGGAGTTCACCCGCGAGGCCCTGCTGTCCGCACTCCTGCGGTGGACGCAGACCCTCCCCGGCAAGCGGGTCGCGGAAAGCTCACTGAGGCGGGATGTCGAGGTGTTCCTGCGCACCTACGTCCCCTCGCGCTCGAGTCGGGGCGACCTCGCCGAAGACTCGCTGGACTGCCCGCTCGTCGAGTTGAAGCTCATCATCCAGCAAGCCGACGGCCAGAGTTACCAGTTCCGGCGCGGCGCACGACACGGCCTCCCGGACGGCGTCTTGCTCTACGCGGTGATGAAGTTTTGGGAGGACCACTCCCCGACGACGGAAACGCTGTCCCTCCACGACCTCGCGCGCCGGCCGGGCAGCCCCGGTCGGCTGTTCGGGATCGACGAGTCCTCGCTGGTGGAGCGGCTGGAGGTCGTCGAGCGGCAGACCGACGGGGCGCTATCCTACGGCGAGACGGCGGGGCTGCGGCAACTCTACCGGCGGCGGCCCCTCGATCCGACCCGTATGCTAACGGAGGCATACGCCTCGGGAGGGAAACGCCGATGAGCCATTCTCCACGCCTCGACGAGTTGGTAGCCGTCAGTCCGCGATTCGCCCGCTCGGTCTCGCTGGCCCGCGACGCGCACCGGGCCGACGCCCTCGACGGCTACATCCTCACGCCGACCGGACGTGATGTGTTGCGCCGCCTGGCTGACGCCCTGGATGGCGAGACCTCGACGCGCGCCTGGTCACTCACCGGGCCTTACGGTTCGGGGAAGTCGGCCTTCGCCCTGCTCGCGGCGCAACTGCTGTCCGGCGAGCCGAAGGTTCGGCAAGAGGCGAGGGCGTACTTGTCGTCCTGCGACGCCGACCTAGCCGGGCGGCTCTTCGGGGCCGGTCGCCTCTGCCCGGTGCTAGTGACCGGCTCGCGCTTGCCGCTCGAGAAGGCGCTGGCGAGTGCCCTCGCGGATTCGCTGCGTACCTTCGCCGTTCGTGGCAGGCGACCGCAACTCATCGACCAACTCGAGCAGTTGGTGAGCCGAACGGGCACTTCCGGCACGGCGATCGTCGGCCTCTTCGAGGAGGCGAACGAATACCTCATCCGTTTCGGCACGGAGGGCACCGGGATCCTCTTGATAATCGACGAACTCGGCAAGTTCCTCGAGTACGGGGCCATGAACCCCGAGCAGGGGGACATCTTCGTCTTGCAGGAGTTGGCCGAGTCCGCCACGCGGTCGAAGCGGCCGTTCCTGTTCCTGACTGTCCTGCACCAGGCCCTCGACCGCTACGCCGAACACATGAGTCCGGGTCGCCGGGCCGAGTGGGCCAAGGTGCAGGGCCGGTTCGAGGACGTGGCGTTCGAGGAGCGCGGCGAACAGATGCTCCGGCTGCTGAGCCACGCGGTACTCCGGGTCGGGGAGGACGGAGACCTGAAGACCCTCCGTAAACACGCCAAGGCGTTCTCGAAGGACGCGGTCTCGCTGGGCGTTCGGACCGGGTCGATGGCTGCGACCGAGCAGCAAAGTTGTCTCGAAGCCTGCTACCCCCTCCACCCGCTGACCGCGCTGGTCCTCGGCCCGCTCTTCCGGCAACTCGCCCAGAACGAACGCTCCCTCTTCGCCTTCCTCGCCTCGTCGGAGCCGTTCGGCTTCCGGGAGTTCCTAACCGACCACACGGCGAAAGACGGCCCGTACCGGCTCGATCGATTGTACGACTACGTCATGGCCTCCCTCGGCCCCACGCTGTTCGCCCAGCACCGGGGGAAGCTGTGGGCGGAGGTGCAATCGGCGCTGGACCGGCTGCACGATGCGAGCGACCTCGAGGTCCGACTCGCCAAGAGCATCGGCCTGCTACAGGCCCTCGGCCCGGCGTCGGGGGTCACGGCATCCCGCGTGTCGCTGCATGTCGCGATGAAGGGCGCGGGGATCGACGAGGAAATCGAAGGCGCGATCGAGTCCCTCGCGCGTCGGTCGATCGTCGTGTTCCGCCGACACACGGGCAGTTACGCCCTGTGGGAGGGCAGCGACATCGACATCGACGACCGGCTCCAGGCCGCGCGCCAGTCCGTCGAGCGGGACCAGAACCTCGCCTCCTTCCTGACCCGGCAGATGCCGCCACAGCCGTTGATCGCCCGGCGGCACTACTTCCAGACCGGGACGCTGCGATACTTCGAGGTCGCCTACTGCGATCGGGGGGACTTTCAGGCGGACCTGTTCCAGAGCCGACTGACGGGCGAGACGCTCGACGCGGATGGGCGGCTCTGATGGGTGTACGACATGGTTCGAGCGCGAGGGGCGTGATGTCGTCGAAGAGGTGCCGAACGCCCCGAACACGACAAGGGCCACCTCGAGCCGTGCCCGTCCTTCCCACACGACGACCTCGGACGAAACCCCCAATACACCCAAAACCCTGGGACGATGAGCGACCCCCCGAGTTCTGGGCCTTTTGGGCGATTCTCGGGCGAAGTCCCAGGACGCATGGGTGGCCCCCCAGTCGGGGCCGCACACCTCCCCCCAATCGGCCCACACGTCCGAGACGCTCGAGACCTCATGACGATGAGCGCCGCAGCCAGCCTTCGAGCGTCTCGAGCGTTCCTTGGGCTGCGGGCGCGTTCAGGAAGGCTCGACTCGAGTCCCGTCGTCCCTCGGGTGGTGCGTCACTCCATCGACAACGCTCTGATCCTCGCGCTCGAACCATGTCGTACACCCGACTCTGATCATCCGCTACCAACCTCGACGCCAGCGGTTTCTTCTGCTACGCTCCCATGAATACACAAGGGAGATTCGTAGATGTTCGGAATAACGGATGAGCGGCAACAGACGAGTACGATACCGGAGGATCTGTTTGCCGAACTATTTACGCAAGTCTTCGGCCTCGAAAAAACGCAACTTCTTCTTCCTCAACATCTCGTTGAAGATATTTACGGCGTTAGCCGATTCATCGATTTCGCTCTAAAGACGACCACCGAAAAGATCGCCTTTGAAATCGACGGACTGATTTGGCACGTCCCGGACGTGGAACGCATTGCTGACTATGAGAACGCATTGCTTCGGCAGAATAGCCTCATCCATCAGGGTTGGCGCGTGTTCCGTTGGACCGATCGCCAGGTTGCAGACGAACCCGAGCAAATCAAAGAGCAACTCGCGCTGTTCCTGGAACGAATACCCGGCCTACTCGAGTTCGACGACTTCCTTCCGAAACAGCGGGGCGAATTCATCGAACTGCGAGAGCATCAGGAAGACGCGCTCCGAGCACTCGGAGAGTTGCGGGCCAACGGGAAGACGATCGCCCTGCTCCCGCACGCGACGGGTACGGGCAAGACCTTGACGGCCATCGTGGACGCGAAACGACTGGGCGGCAGGACGCTCTTCGTAGTCCACACGAAGGATCTCGTCAATCAGGCGGTGACCAAGTTCGAGGAGCTTTGGCCCGAGGTCGCTTGCGGTCGATTCCTCGACATGGTTCACGACACGGACGAGCATGTCATCGTCGGCACGGTCCAAAGCATCTCCAAGAATTTCGCATCGTTCAAGCCGGATGATTTCGCCTATCTCATCATCGACGAGGCGCACCATGCAACGGCGGATTCCTATCAACAAGTGTTAAGGTACTTCAAGCCTCGATTCACATTGGGGCTTACCGCGACTCCTGATCGGGCTGATGGCCAGTCCGCCTTGGAAGTTTTTCAAAATGCGGCGCATCGGCTCAGCCTCCGTGAAGCCGTGGAGTGTGGCGAGCTGGTCCCCATCCGCTGCGTCCGGGTCGAGACGAACGTCGATCTCACCAAGGTGCGTTTCAACGCGATCCAATACAATCGGCGGGACATCGAGGAGGCTATCCTCGTGCCGGGGCGTGATCGGCTGATCGTCGATACTTACCTCGACCACGTCCGAGGCCGCAAAGCGGTCGTCTTCTGCGTGAACGTCCGTCACGGCGAGACGCTGGCCTCGTTGTTCCGGTCGCAGGATATCCCGGCACGAAGCGTATCTGGACGTATGCCGACGAAGGATCGGCAATCGGCCCTCGATGAGTTCGCGTCGGGGGCGGTCCGGGTGCTCTGCGCGTGCGACCTGTTGAATGAAGGGTGGGACTGCCCGGACGTGGAAGTGCTGTTCATGGCGCGGCCGACTCTATCGAAGGTCATCTACCTCCAGCAACTCGGCCGCGGCACTCGCAAAGCGCCTGGCAAGGAATCACTGATCGTCTTCGACTTCGTTGACAATGCCACCAAGTACAACGCATCCCTGAGCCTGCACCGAATCTTGGGCGGCAAGCGGTATCGGAGCGGAGGGCTGTTACTAGGCGATGCGGCGACGATGCGGGCGGAACAAGAGGCGTTGGATCGAGGAGAAATGCCGACCCAGACGCTCCCCGTGTCGATCTGGGCGACGGACTTTCGTGAAATCGACGTGTTCGACTGGCAGGAATCCGTCAAGGGAATGATCTCCAGTTCGGACTTGGAGACGGAACTGGCGACGGCCGAGGGGAGAATCCGTGACGCGACGAAAAGCGGGGCAGTGACGGCCGACCACGAACTCGTGTTGGGCGAGCGAACGTATTACTATTTCCGCCGAGAACGCATCGACGAAATCAGGATCCAACTCGATCTCCCCAAGGTCGATGACGAATCGATTCGCAGTCGGTTCCTCGATTTCGTCGAACGGATGGACATGACCGCTTCGTACAAGCCCGTGATGATTCGGGCGATAATCGACCTCGTGGATGGACAGGGCCGGGCACGCTCGGAGGAAGTGACGAGGAAGTTTCTCGATTTTTATCTCCGTCGGCAACAGGCCGGTCTGCTGGTCGAGCGGCCGACCGCGCAAATGGCGGAGCCCGATAAGTTGACCTTGGATATGGTTCGCGACGTGATGCTCGCCAAGCCTTTCAAGATATTCGAACAACGACAGTTCCTACTCCAGGACAGGCACGATCTCGCTTTCATCAGGTTCGCGCCGTCTTTGTGGCGACAACTGAAACCGGAAGACTTGTGCGCGATCAAATCCACCTGCGAAACGAAGATCGTGGCGTTCTATGAACGGCTCGGCGGCAAATGAATGCTCATTCTGCATCGATTCGCGAAACGCGCGATCAGTCCAACGGTGTATGGAGCGTGATCTAGTGCAAAATTAGCGTGCATATAATAATTATTTATCACGACGACGTGAGCCACCAAAAGCGTATTTATTTTCGATTCGATGCCAGTTCGTATTGAGAGGGAGTGAGTCGTGTCTAGTACCGCTGAGATCCCAGGCGAATTCCAAAAATTCGCAAAAGCTCATTTGCTCGCCAAGAGCGCGTTCAACTGTGCCTATCGACACTTTTGGCAGTCAGAGGTCAAACCGTGTTCCGACGAGACAGGCTGGAAACTACTGGAAGCATTCCGCAAAGAGATCGCGAGGTTTCTTTTCGGGCCCAATCGACATGAGCAAGGAGTCAAGTCCGCTGCCTGGGAAATCTTCAGGCTGGAGCTGGTGGGCAAGGCCGACTACAGTTTTGAGGACATCGTGGGTTTTGTCCAGTGGTACCAACTACTCAAGGATCAGATCAGCGAGGCCATCGGCCACATGTACGAGTTCCACGGCGATTCGTTCAGTGACTTGGTCGATTCTTACCCCTTGGCCGGGCCTGAACTGGTAAAGCGGGCACTTGCCAGTCACCCCCAAAGCGACCGTCCTCGGCGGGAAGGATACCTCGACGAGCGAGAGGTCGAAGAAGCCGTCCTCGAGAAGCTAGGGTCGCAGTGGCACAATCTGATCTGTAGGGGGCCGAACTACGTCAAGAACCGCTTGGGCTTGGCTTGCCGCAAGTGTTACCTACACCGGATCCTCACGGGGCTGGACGAGCAAACCGTGTGGACACAAGAGGAGAGAAGTGCCTTGAACTTCGTTTGTCACTACGAGGAGTGACCTCGCGGCGGAGTCGCGCTCCACCCACACGAACCTCCTCCTCCCGCTCCGGCCTTGACACGGCGCGGCGAATCGGGCATCTCCCCACCCTTGCTGATCGAGATCCAGACAGGGGCGCGGGTCCTCGCGCACCCCGGAGGGTGACGAATGTTCCGATCCGTGCTCATTCCGTTGGCGGCGGCGGTCCTGCTGGGCGGCGCTTACGCCGGTGCCCCCGTCGCCGTGCCGGGCAGCGAGACGACGTTCGCCGACGAGGTCGAGGCCAGCGTCACCGGGCGCACCGTGCGGATGAGGTTGACCGGGACCGCCCTCCGCGCCAAGCGCGGCGTCCACGCTTACGCCATCGCGGCTTACGTCTCGAACGAGGCCGAGGTCCACTCCGCCGGGGAGTTGGCCCAGGCCGACGTGGCCAAGCGCCTGCACCTGGTCATGGAACGCCCCGTCGATGGCAAGAGTCTGGCGGAGGCGTTCCGCTCCGCCGTCCGGCTCAACCACGACAAGCCCGCCTTCGAGGCCGAGATCAAGTCGCTCGAACACTACATGCGCAACATGTCCGCCCGCAAGGGCGAACACCTGATGATGACGCACCTGCCGGGGATCGGGCTGCACATCCGCGTCGCCGGCAAGGTGGACTTCGTCATCCGCAGTGTCGGCTTCAGCCGGGCCATCTGGGACATCTACCTCGGGGAGAGAAACCTCGGCGAGTCGCTCAAGAAGGGGCTAACGTCGAGGCTGTAAGACCCTCCGGGGCGTTCCGTATTCCGTATCCAGCGAAGAGGCCGGGGGATGATGCGATGAACCTGTTGCGATGTCGGGTACTGTGGGCGGCGATCCTAGGCGTCATGGGCCTGGCGATGCCGGTCGCGGCGCAGACGGGGGCCGAGCCGCCCGCCCGGCCGATCCCGGTCTTCGCGCCCCAAGCGCGCCCCGAGGGGGCCGACGCGAAGCTAGATATCCTGCCGGTCCCCGTCACGACGGGGATCGTCCCCGTCGTCAACGAGACCTCGTCCTTCCTCGACCACTCGCCCGCCGAGGGGCACGAGGATCCGAAGGCGGGGGCGTGGCTCCTCGACGCCGAATACTTCCTGATGGCGTCGCGCAGCCCCGGACGGGAATACGCCATCGTCGGGACGACCCCGGTCCTGGGGCCGGTCGGCGTCATCAAGTCCGTCGATTCGGGCAACTACAACAGCGGGTTCCGCCTGGGGGCGGGGTATCGCTTCCCCGGCGAGGGTGTCGAGGTGATGTTCCGCTACACCTTCCTGCACACCTCGAGCGGGGACAGCAGCGCCGCCCCGGCGGGCCAGACGTTATTCGCGACCGAGACCCATCCGGGACTCATCGTCCAGGTCGCCTCGGCCAGTGCTCGAACCAGCGTCAATCTGAACCTGCTCGACGTAGAAATCGGCAAGCGGTTCGACCTCTCCGACTCGACGACGGCGCGTCTCTTCGCCGGGCCGCGCTTCGCCAACATCGACCAGAAGTTCAACGCCACCTACCTCGGCGGCGACGTGAACCGCGACGACGTGCGCCGCCGACTGTTCTTCGACGGCGGTGGAGTGCGTGCTGGCGGCGAGTTGCAGTGGAAGTTCTTCGACGAGGTCGGCACCTACTTCCGCGGCGCGGGGTCGCTCATGACGGGCCGATTCCGGGGCGACCTCAGCGAGACGGGCAACGGCACGCCCGTCGTCAACGTGTCGGAGAAGTTCACCCGCGTCGTGCCGAACCTGGAAATGGGCCTCGGCCT
>JANXSH010000468.1 GCA_025356615.1 Planctomycetia bacterium
CGCAGCGAGGAAGTGATGCTTTTGGCGAGCGGCATTTTCGTACTGCGGGAAGGAAGGAAATCACAGGTCGTCGCTGGTTAGACCCCACCCCCCTCCCCTAAAGGGGAGGGGGAGCAAGACCGGCCCGTGGGAGACTTCACGCCTTCAGACACGCCTTCGGCTCCCCCTCCCTTTTTGGGGCGGGGGCTGGGGGGTGGGGTCTAACCAGCGACGACCCGTGATCTTCGAAACTACTATTATGCTACCGGCTCGCCCCAGTTCCTCACACGGTCTGACGAGTCTCTCACTCCTCCCGCTCCAGGTATCCGCTGACCACCGTCACCGCCTGCCCGCCGAGTAAGACGCGGTCGCCCCGCACGCCGACACGCACGATCCCGCCCCGCGCCGATGCCTGGTAGCCGACGAGGTCGGTCTTCTCCAGGCGCTCGCCCCAAAACGGGCCGAGGCAACAGTGGGCCGACCCCGTTACCGGGTCTTCCGGGACGCCGACGCGCGGGGCGAAGAAGCGCGACACGAAGTCGTACTCGGGCGAATCGCTCCGGCTCGTGACGATGACGCCGCGCACCGGCAGGGCCGCGAGGCGGGCGAAATCCGGTCGGAGTTCGCGGACGATCGCCTCGCCCTGCACCTCGACGAGGTAATCCATGTTGTTGCCGACGATGGTCCGCGCGGTGACGTGGAGCGCCGCGCACAGGTCGCCGGGGTCGTCACAGGCGACGCCGCGCACGGCGGGGAAGTCCATCTCGATGCCGACCTCGCTCTGGCGGACCGTCAGCCGGCCGCTGCGAGTGAGGAACTCGATCGCCGAGTCTCCTCCTATGCGCGCCGTCTGCCACAACACATGGGCCGTGGCGAGCGTGGCGTGGCCGCACAGGTCCACCTCGACGCGCGGCGTGAACCAGCGCAGCCGCCAGCCGCCGGCCTCCGGCCAGACGAACGCCGTCTCGGAGAGGTTCATCTCGCCGGCGAGTCGCTGCATCCAGGCCGCCTCACGCGCGGCATCGAGCAGGCAGACCGCAGCGGGGTTTCCGTGAAACGGTTCGTCGGTGAAGGCATCTACAATGAAGAGAGGCGTCGCCACGAGTAGCACTCCAGGGCGAGCGCCGAGTCATCCCACAGGGGACCATTCTAGGGGAGTTCAGCATGAGCGAACAAGCGACCTTCGGCGGCGGCTGCTTCTGGTGCATCGAGGCCGTCTTCGAGCAACTGATCGGCGTCGAGAAAGTCGAATCGGGCTACGCCGGTGGCCACGTCGAGGATCCGACCTACAAGCAGGTCTGCGGGGCGGGGACTGGGCACGCCGAGGTCGTGCGGATCACCTTCGACCCGGCAGTCATCACCTACCGCGATCTGCTCGAGGTCTTCTTCGTCATCCACGACCCGACGACGCTCAACCGGCAAGGTGCCGACGCCGGCCCCCAGTATCGTTCGGTGATCTTCACCCACGACGAGGGGCAGCGTGCGACCGCCACGCAGCTGATCGCCGAGTTGACCGAGTCGCGGGCGTGGCCCCGGCCCGTCGTGACGGAAGTCGCGCCGGCACCCCGATTCTGGAAGGCGGAGGAGTATCATCAGGGGTACTTCCGAAACAACGGACATCAGGGGTATTGCCAGGCCGTCGTCGCGCCGAAGGTATTGAAGTCGCGCGAGAAGTTCGCCCGGCTCATGCGCGCCTGAGCATCCGATACACACGATTCGGACGCGAGAGCCGATATCCTCGTTTCGCATCGGCGTCGATCGATGTCAACAGTGAAGCCGGTAATCGAGGCGGATCGCTCCACCTCGATTACCGGCTATTCGGCCTACTCTGTTTTCAGAAGCGTCGAAAGTGCCGCCTATCTCCGATCACTGATAGACGGTCTCGTTGAACGTCGCGCTGGAACTGTTGAAGTTGGCATCGCCGCTGTACGTCGCGGTGATCGTATGCGAGCCGACGGACAGGTTCGAGAGCGTGAGGAGTGCCTGCTCCATCTGATTGAGATTGACGACCGCGAGGAGGACGCCGTTGTCGTAGAAAGACACCGTGCCCGTCGGATTCAGAGGGGTCGCGTCGCTGATTGTATCGGTAAATGTAACAGGATGGCCGAACTGGACGGAGGAACTGGAGGCCATGAGCCAACTCATGTCGGTGGCCTTTTGCACCGTCTCGGTCAGTACCGAAGACGTACTCATGGCGTGGGCGGTGTCCCCATTGTAGACGGCGGACAGAGAATGCGCTCCGACCGCGAAGGTCGAAACCATCAGGGTGGCGGCATTCATCCCTTGGGGAAGACTGACTGTACCCAGAGACACATTTCCGTCATAGAACGTCACCGCGCCGGTCGGAGTCCCGCTGATGGCCGTCACCATAGCCGTCAGGGAGACCGGATTGCCCACCGTCGTGGTCGGCGAACTGCTGGAAAGCGAGGTCGTGGTCGCCGAACTGCTGGACGATGCGATGAACGCGGCGTCGATGGTTGCTACGGGATTGGCAGAAGTCAGGGTGGCCGAGGCAGTTGGAATGGGCGTCCCATCGTCCTTGTAGTATCCCTCGCGAGTCGTCCCCGAAGGGATAGCAGTCGAGACGGTGTAGGTGCCTAGCGCCAGATCCGCGATTTCGTAGTTCCCGTTGGTGTCGGTGGTTGCCGTGAACGTGGCCCCTGTCGAATTAGTGAGCGTCACGACGACGTTAGCGAAGATGGCTTCGACCCCGTCCTTGATGCCGTTGTGGTTGGTGTCGTTCCAGAGTCGGCCACAGACTTCGATGATTGTAGCGACAACCAGGTCGTACTCATAGTTCGGTACGTCTTGAACCGGCTTGAAGATGAAATAACTACCATCAGGCTGGACGTTCCACTTGTTGTTGTTGGTGAATGTCTTGGTTGCGAAGTTACCAGGGACCGTGACGCTACCGTCAGGCCAGTTCCCCCACGTCAAGAACTTCAGGTTCGTATTCAGTGGTGGCTGGTAACTCTGCAAGCGAGTGACCGCCAGTTTCCCTGCGAGGCTCACATAGGATTGGACTGCGAGGATGCCGAATGCGGTCGCTCCAGCCGTTGCGGTCACGTCGATTGCCAGCGTACCGGCTGCCGATTGCTCATACCACTTGGTAACGTAGAGACGTCCACCGCTGTCGTCCAGGCCAGGATGCACGATGCCCCCCTGGTTCTTGAGAATGCCGTCGATGGTTCCGATTCCGTCCAGTCTTCCACCTTGGATGACGAGCGAACCGTCCGTCGTGAGACCACCCCCGTTCAACTCCGTGAGACCGCTACTCTGAATCATGGTCGTGGAGGTAAACTGAACTCCAGTCGCCTGCACCATGAACTTGGCTTTCGCGTCATCCAGCTTGAAACTGGAGTTCGAGATGACAGTCGTTGCTCCTCCGCTCTTCAAGAACCACCCGTCCACATTGATCTGCGGATTACACGCACCCGCAGAGTTGTCTCCCGTGATCTTGCCGGCACCTTGAGCGTCGAACACGCCGCTGCTCATGATCGAGACGATCGACGTTTGGGCGAGGCTGATATCCCCGCTGATCCACTTCACTCCTCCCCAGTCCGTGAAACAGGCGCTGTCACCCTGAAAGGTGAGATTTCCCTGGATGGTGGCCTTGCTGAAGGAATTGTTGTCCACGCCGACGGTGAGGCAGGTGCTATCGAAAACAACGTTCGAGAACGTCGAGGGCGTCTGCTGGATAGAGTCCAGTGTGAACAAGGAGATCCCAGTCGTCGTCGAGAAGAAGGTGACGTTGCTGACGTCCGCGATCCCAGTGACGACCAGACTGGTCTGTTTGATCGTGATGGCCTTCCCGAATCCAGCCGCGACGGTCAGGTCTTTGAAAGAGCCGTTGGCGATGTCGTCGGTGGAAGTGGTCTGCGTCCCGGTCTTCGCAGCGCCCGCCGTCACTTTCGTCTGATCGAAGATCAGGCTGTCTCCCGCCGCAGGAGCGTGCGTGGTAGTTTTGTCGGCCATGTCGGCCCAGTTGGCTGCGGTACTCCACAGGTGGTCTCCCGCAGCAAGGCCGATCCAGAGTAGATTGACGGCTGGCGCGAGGCGTGTTTCAAGCCACTCCACGCCCAGGCGGCGGGATGGCGAACGGGACATGAACTTGGAGCGTGCCTTGGCACGCTTGTCCAAGCGATTGCTGAGGAACCATACTATCGTTGCAGTTCTCCAGATGAGAACCGGACGGAAACGGAAGAAGACGATACAGGGCGAATCGTCGGGAACTTTCGCCCCGCAGACGGGGCAAGATTCAAGGGGCGATTTTCTTCAGTGACTCCTCTGCGGCGCGGATAACGAGAAGATTGCGACCGCGCGGATCTCGCTCCTTCGCCAGCCGTTGGAGCGAGGGAATGGCAGACTTGGCATCGGGACCGATTTCGCCGAGAGCCTCGATGGCGTATTCGAGGATGGCTCGATCCTGCTCCTTCTCGAGGATGCGGATAAGAACTGGAACCGCCGTCTTCGCCGCCGGTCCGATCTTGCCCAAGGAATAAAGTGTACAGGTTTGTAGCTTCTTGCTCTCGACTGAAGTCCATCCGGGTAGCGGTGGCCGCTGAAGGACGACAAGCAAGGGATCGACCGCAGGAGCGCCGTGAGCCCCTAACTCACCAACAGTACCCGCCGCCCACGCGCGAATTTGGGGCGAGTCCGACTTCATGGCTTCGACGAGGTGCGGGAGGACTTGCTCCGCGCACTTCTTTCCCTTCTTGCCGATCAGCCCGAGGGAACGAAAGGAATAGAAGCGAAGCATTCCTTTGCCATCCCGACTCGCTTTAGCCAACGCCGGAATCGCCAACTCCGCGAGAGTTTCGACAGGGGCAAGGCTCCACGCCGCGTGTTCCGCCAGAGTGAAATCACCCGGCTCACCTGGGTCGGGATCTTCCAGGAGGGCGCACAAGGTCTTCACGACCTCTGCATCGGTTGGGAATCCCCCCAGGCTGAACGCGGCATCGCGCCGGACGCGGACATCCTTATCTTTCACCCCGGCAAGCAGGACCGGTAGGCTCGCCGGGTCTTTCACGAACTTGGCGAGCAAGAACATGGCCGCCGCGCGGACTCGTGGCTTCGATGAATCCGCGAGTTTCAACACCGTCGGCAGCGGATCGAAACGCAACGCACCGTAGACGGCACGTCGAACCGCGCGAGCCACGGCCGGGTCTTCGTCCTCGATCGCCTTCAGGGTGATTGCCTGGGCATCTCTGTCGTTGAATTGTTCCAGTTGTCTCGCGCAATCCCATCGGACACTTTGGTGTGGCGAACGAAAGAGGGCCTCGAGCGAGCCGGGAGCCTGTTTCGTGACCAGGACGTGCATCGCGGCGTTGCTCAACAGTGTTCTTCGCCGGATCTCCAAGCGACAGATGCGGGCGCGACGCGCCACCTCGGGATCTTTGTTTGATATATCTCTCTGTAAGAGGTTGTACGCCGGATCGCCCGCTTCGATGAGGCGTTGGGAAGCACCCTCGCGCACCTCAAAGGATTCGTCACTGAGCTTCTTGATCAGGGCGGGCAAGCCCTTCACGTCGAGTGGCTTTCTGGGATAGCGGTTGACGACCTCGAGCAGCGCGTCCCGCTCGAGCCGGATGCCCGCCTTCTTCAGGAGTTCCTCATCCTTCGACGCATCCTTGCCGTCTGCACGCACGCTCGTCACCACACATGGTAGGACGAGGATGCCGAGTAGGAAGAAGGAGACGCACGGCGTAGTGAATTTGGGCATACGAACACTCCCGTTTCATCGACTCTCGAACCAAATCGGAGCAGAACCGGCGCTCGCACAAGTGAGGTGTGACACAACTTCTTTTGGAACGTGTTCGAAGGAAGAGAAGCGAAGTTGTTATGCGTATCGTAGGGCCGATTTCGGCACCGGACAAGGGCAAGATCGGAAAAAGTTGCGATTGCGATAAAGAAGACAGAACAGGCAAATCCCGTCCTGTCGCCCAACGGAACCTGACATCAGCGATTACCTCTCTCCGGCATCGTCGGGCACTGCCTCATCGTGCTAACTCCTCCCTCGCTCGCCCGCGCATTCGCCAAACGCGCCCCGCCCGCGACAGACGATATCCTCGTTCGATCCGCCCCGGTTTTGCTCGCTTGCCCAAACTCTTTTCGTCGAGTCTTCGCCGAAAGGGTGGTAGATTCCAACCAGAGACGCTCCTGCACCGCATGGCGCAGTGAGGCCGCGAGCGTCGGCCCTGTCTTGGAATTTTGACCGGCCAACCGGAGCGGCCTCCGCGTCCTGGCCGGACCGAGAAGAGGCGATGAACACCACACTACACCGCGAGCCGCTGTCGCGCCTGGGCGAGCCTACCGAGGCGTCGCCGGGCAGTCCCTCCAAGATCCGCGTGCTGACGGAACGCGCCGCCCGCCGCGAGTCGCTGTTCCTGGCGGGAGATAACCTCCTGCGACAACACCCCATGCCCCAGGAGGAGCCGGAGGATCCGTTCGACATCGACATGATCGACATGGCAGGGTAATGCCCCGAAGGGTTTGACTATGGAAGTAGGCGAAGCCCATCGGTTGCAACCGATGGGGTTGGGGCAGCGCCTCCCCTTTGCCTACTTCCAGAGTCACACCCGGTTGCGAACCTCCTTCGTCCTTACATCGTCCACCCTGGCAAGGGTCGCCCCGGCTCGATATCATGACCCGATATCGAGCCGGGGACAGCCCGCCTCGTGGTCGAGAGGACGGTCATGGTTCGCACGCGCTTCGCACCCAGCCCCACGGGATACCTCCACATCGGCGGCGTCCGCACGGCGCTGTTCAACTGGCTATTCGCCCGTCATCACGGCGGGCAGTTCGTCTTGCGCATCGACGACACCGACGCGGGCCGCAACCAGCCCGAAGCGCTCGCCCCGATCCTGCACGGCTTCCGCTGGCTCGGCATGGAATGGGACGAGGGCGGCGACCTCGGCGGGCCGCACGCGCCCTACCACCAGAGCGCGCGACTCGACCGCTACCAGGAGGCCGTCCGCCGGCTCCTCGATCGCGGCGTGGCCTACCGGGACTACGCCTCCCCCGACGAGCTGAAGGCCGAGCGCGAGGCCGCCGAGAAGTCGAAGAGTTCCTGGGTCTACAGCCGACGGTGGATGGCCCATACGTCGATCGATCGCGCGCGGTTCGAGGGCGAGGGCCGCAAGGGCGTCGTGCGGCTCCTGATGCCGCGCGAGGGAACCTGTACCTTCGCCGACCATGTTCGCGGGGACATGCGCGTCGATTGGACGAGCGAGCAGGATCACGTCATCCAGCGCGCGGACGGGACGTGCCTCTACAACCTCGCGAACGTCGTCGATGACCACGACATGCAGATCACGCATGTGATCCGCGCTCAGGAGCACCTCTCGAACACGCCGCGCCAGATATTCATGATCGACGCACTGGGCTACCTGCGCCCGGAGTACGCGCACATTCCCTTCGTCTCCGAGCCGGGCAGCGAGCGGAAGTTGAGCAAGCGCGAGATCCCGAAGTATCTCAAGAACGCCGAGTTCAAGAAGGTCCACGAACACGCCCTCGGCATCGCGAACGCCATCGGCCTGACGACGAGCGCCGAGACGTTCAACCCCGTCATCGTGGACTTCTACGAGCAAGTCGGCTACCTGCCCGAAGCGATCCTGAACTACCTCGTCCTGCTCGGCTGGTCCCTCGACGGCGAAACGGAGAACTTCAGCCGCGACGAGATGATCCGCGACTTCTCGCTGGAGCGCGTCAACAAGTCCCCCGCGAGCCTGGATGTCAAGAAACTCGGCTCGGTCCAGACGCGGTACATGACCGCCCTGCCGCCTGACCGGAAGCTGGGGATGGTGATGCCGTACCTGACCGCCGCGAAGATCGACGCCGACCCTCACAAGGTGTCGGCCATCCTCGCCGCCGCAGGAGACCGCCTCGAGATAGCGGGTGATATCCTCGACTACACCGGCTTCTTCGTCGCCGATGACGTGCTGCCGATCGACGACAAGGCGTTCGACAAGCGCATCCGCAAGCCGGTGAACGCGCGGATCCTCCTCAAGGAGGTGAGCCAGCTCCTCGCCGTTGCCCCAGTGTTCGACGCCGCATCGCTGGAGGCACTCGTCGCCGACTTCGCGACGAAGCAGGGCATCGGCCTCGGCGACATCGTCAACGCGCTGCGTGTCGCGGTGACGGGGAAGGGCGTGGGGTTCGGGTTGTACGAGACGTTGGCGATTCTGGGCAAGGAGCGATGCTTGGCACGCATCGCGCGGGCGGTGGTACGGGTGTAAGGAGTGGAACGGATGATCCGCTGCATCTTCACGGTCGATGATGTCGTCGTCATCGTGCCCGAGTGGGTGGTCGATCTGGAGTCGTTCCGCCGCTGGGGTCGAGAGGATGACTTTCCTGAGAAGGCACAGATATCTTATCTCCACGATGAGGTTTGGGTGGACCTCAGCAGGGAACAAATCTTTACTCACACTGAGGTCAGGGGCGAGATCAATACCGTACTCAGGACGATGGTGAAGGCGAATCGAATGGGTCGCTATTTTGCGCACGGCGCTTACCTCAGCAACGTCGAAGCGGATTTCTCACACAAGCCGGATGGGACGTTCGTCTCGTCCGAAGCGATGCGTGACGGGCGTGTGAAAATTCACGACGGACAGGACGAACTCATAGGCTCTCCTGATATGGTCTTGGAAGTCGTCAGTATCAGCACGGTCAAGAAGGACAACGAGTTGCTGCGCGACGCGTACTTCCTCGCAGGCATCCGCGAGTATTGGCTCGTCGATGCCCGCAAGTCGCCGCACAAGTTCGAGATCCTCCGCCGGGGCGGATCTGGCTTCGTCGCCGTGCGTAAACGGGGGATGTGGACCCCTTCCGAGGTATTCGAGACCTCGTTCCAGTTGATCGAGCAAATCGAAGAGGGCCACCTCGCGTTCACGCTCGAGACCCATACCGCCGGCTGATCCACAGGAGAAGATGACATGGTCACTCGTTACTTTATCGAGGGCGAAGAAGTTACTGTGCCCAACTGGGTGGTGGATCTCGAGTCCTTTCGCCGCTGGAGCGATGACGACGATTTCCCCGAGACGGGCCAATTTTCCTTCCTGCGTGGGGAAGTTTGGATCGACATGAGTAAACAACAACTCTACTCGCACGGTCGAGTAAAGACTCACTGCACGGTCATCCTTGGCGGTTTGGTCGAATCCCGCCGTATGGGGATCTATTTCGGAGACAGTGCCTTCCTCAGCAACGTCGGAGCGGATGTCTCCAACCAACCCGATGGAATGTTCGTGTCCTTCGAGGCGCTCCGCGACGGACGAGTGAAGGAGATCGAAGGAAAAGCAGAGGGATACGTCGAATTCGAAGGCTCGCCCGACATGGTATTGGAAGTCGTCAGCCGAAGCAGCATCAAGAAGGACAACGAGGTATTGCGAGAGGCGTACTTCCAGGCGGGCATCCGCGAATACTGGCTAGTCGATGCTCGAAAGTCGCCTCTGAAATTCGAGATCCTCCGGCCCGGCCGATCTGGCTTCGTTGCTGTCCGTAAACGCGCAGGCTGGACTCGTTCCGAGGTGTTCGCCGCCTCCTTCCGTCTGACCGAGCAACGCGATCAGAGTGGCCGACCCGCTTTTCTCCTCGAGACCCAGGCCGACGCCCCCGTGTGACAGGAATCAGACCCATGACCACGACCCCCGAACCCACCCCGACTCACTTCATCGAGGAGATCGTCGAGGCCGACCTCGCCGCTGGCAAGCACGCGGGCCGCGTCCAGACGCGCTTCCCCCCCGAACCCAACGGCTACTTGCACATCGGCCACGCCAAGGCGATCTGCCTCAACTTCGGCCTCGCGCGCAAGTACGGCGGCAAGTGCAACTTGCGATTCGACGACACCAACCCGACGAAGGAGGATCAGGAGTACGTCGATGCGATCATAGCCGACGTTCGCTGGCTCGGCTTCGAGTGGGACGGCCTGTTCTACGCCAGCGACTACTTCGGCAAACTCTACGACTGGGCCGTCCAGCTCATCCGCGACGGCAAGGCCTACGTCTGCGACCTCACCGGCGACGAGGTGGCCAAGTATCGCGGCGGACTCGAGGGCGGCAAGGAAAGCCCGTACCGCAACCGCCCGATCGAGGAGAGCCTCGACCTATTGAGCCGGATGAAGGCCGGCGAGTTCCCCGACGGGAGCCGGACGCTTCGCGCGAAGATCGACATGACCTCGCCGAACTTCAACATGCGCGACCCGGTCCTCTATCGCATCCTCCACGCCGAGCATCACCGCACCGGCTGCGACTGGTGCATCTACCCGATGTACGACTGGGCGCACGGGCAGAGCGACTCGCTCGAGCAGGTCACGCACTCCATCTGTACGCTGGAGTTCGAGAACCATCGCCCGCTCTACGAGTGGTTCATCCAGCACCTCGGCATCTTCGCGCCGCAGCAGATCGAGTTCTCGCGCCTCAACCTCACCTACACCCTGATGAGCAAGCGCAAGCTCCTCACGCTGGTGCAGGAGAAGGCCGTCGGCGGCTGGGACGACCCGCGCATGCCGACGCTCGCCGGGGTCCGTCGGCGCGGCTACCCGCCGGAGGCGATGCGGGCGTTCTGCGCGCGCGTCGGCGTGTCGAAGTACGAGGGCACCATCGAAATGGCCTGGCTCGAGGACGCCGTCCGGGAGGAACTCAACCGCACCGCGCCCCGCGCGCTCGCGGTCTTGCGGCCCGTCAAACTCGTCATCGACAACTACCCCGAGGGGCAGGTCGAGGAGATGGAGGCGGAGAACATCCCGAACGTCAAGGAGGCCGGCAGCCGCAAGATCCCCTTCACGAAGACGCTCTTCATCGAGCGCGAAGATTTCATGAAAGCCCCGCCGTAGGACTTCTTCCGCCTCGCTGTCGGCAAGGAGGTTCGCCTCCGCTACGCCTACCTCGTCACCTGCACCGGCGTCGTCGAGGATCCGGCGACGAACGAGGTGACGGAGATTCATTGCACCTACGACCCCGCGACGCGCGGCGGCAACACGCCCGACGGGCGCAAGGTCAAGGGCACGATCCACTGGGTGAGCGCCGAGCGCGCCGTCGATGCGGAACTTCGCCTCTATGACCACCTGTTCCGGGTGGCGAACGCCGACGACGTGCCCGAGGGGGCCGACTGGAAGGACAACCTCAACCCCGCGTCGCTCGTCGTGCTGACTGGCTGCAAGCTGGAGCCGAGCCTAGCATCCGCGACGCCGGGGAGCCGCTACCAGTTCGAGCGCCAGGGATATTTCTGCGCCGACACGAAGGACTCGGAGCAGGGGGCGCTGGTGTTCAACCGCACTGCTGCGCTGCGCGACTCGTGGGCGAAGACGGCGGCGAAGGGGGGGAAGTAGGCAGGTTCGTCGCGTTGGCGTACTCGAGCCTTCGAGTCAGTCCGGCTCGTCGTCGAAAAGCCCCTTTTCGGGCTTCGAGCGGACCTGGACAAAGTAGCTGATGACCAGCCAAACCTTTCGGTGGTTACTCATGTTCCCGACCACGAGATATACGTCCGAATCGGCTTTGTCGATTCGCATGGCGCTCCATAATTGATCGGTCTTGGTGGGATTCTTCCGTAGGAACTCGTAGCATCCCCACTCTCGCAACTGGATGCAGTGTGGGCCAGCGGCGTCGCGAAATTCCAAGTAGGGCGCAACGGAAATAGTACCCTGCCCGAAGTTCTCGTCGATGTCCTCGAAGAACAGTTGCTGTTCCGGGTCGCTGACATCGGGCGTCTTTCGTTGTCGCAATATCCCTTCCAGAGCTTCCGTCGGGAGCTTGAGGACACCGATGGATCTCCGTCGATCGTTCAGGTCGGCGATGGAGGGCGATAGGTGCTTTTCGAGCCATACCACCACGTCCTCTTTTTCCCGAGGAGTGCCGACTTCGACGATCCCCGCATCTTCGCTTTCGCGCGTCAGTTTCCACGACTCGTCTCGACTGTCGCTGGGGTTGCGAGCCAGTTCCAATTGGCAAATCGTTCGCTGCTTGATGTCACATTCGAGAGGCAACGGGTAGACCCGCATGAAAGCCTTCAACTCGGCGGAATAGCCGACCGAACAGACTTTCAGACCGTACTTCTTCGACTCTTCGGGAACGGTTCGGCCCAGGCAACACCAGTCATCGATTCTCATGTATTCCTCCCGTTCGGCATCTCGAAGGAATTCGGCCTCTCGGAGTCCACCTCGCGCCCTTATCCGCCTTCGGTATCGCAGCTTCCTTTATCGCCTTTCTCGGGTGAGGCGAGTTTGCAGAGGTGCATCGCGTGACACCTTTTCGGGTAGCACCAGCAGGCCAGGACTCTGCCTCGCAACTCGCCGAGTCGATCGTGGAGTTCCGGCAAGCCCGCGAAATACTCTTCGTAGCGGTCGCAGACTTCGGCGCGATCCTTTTCACGAGCTAGTTTGTACGGGTTGCCCCAAGGGGTTCCCCGATCGACATCGACCAGCAAACCCTCGCCGCGCGCCCACTCGATCAGTCGCTTGTCGATTTTCTTGTTCGCGACAACGCTCTGGCCGAGTAAGACCTCGATTCGACGACTTTTCTCGGAGGCCGTCCAGTCGGAAGGGAGAAGTTCAGAGGCATCGAGTGCATCGAGGATCTGCCGGGCGGCCTTACGCTTATGCCTGGTCATCTTGTCGAATAGTCGAGTGGCTCGGATCAGTGGGTCCGGCTGTGCGACGCTTTCCCTCTGGATCCCAGCAGGTATCGCATCAGAGATCATCTCGGTATCGGGTTCCGAGAGACCCATCTTCGCGTTCATCTGCTTGGCCGTTTTCTGATCGGCGGGTTGTGGGACACGCCGAACTCGATCCTTGCCGATTCCCTTTTCGACAGCACGATTTTTCTCGCTGGATGTCCCCGGAAGGGCCAAAGGCTTCGAGTCCTCGTCCATCGCCATCTCCTTGGCTCGAGTTTGCAATTCCTTCGCGTTCCGTGCCGCCTTCCCGTGACGGTCTCGTTCGATCGTCGTCACCTCTCTCCTGCCGGGTCTCCATGCAAGTCATAGTAAGCCTCCTTATGGTTCGGGACAAGATCGAAGGCCGTCAACGAGTGTCATTCGCTCTTTCCCAGAATGAACGCGACGAATCTCTCGTATCCCACCGGTCGTCTATACTCTCGAACGCCTCTCCTCCATCCCGGAGTCTTGCCATGCGACGCCTCTCCGCACTCGCGCTGCTTCTCCCAATATCCTTCCTCATTGCTGCGGGGCCGCCGCCTCTGCCGGGGACGGCGGAGTTGCTCGAGGACAACGGCGAGGCGCTGCTGAAGGAACTGACCAACCCTACCGGCGATTCGGGGGCGGGCCACGTCGAGAAGACGATCGTCTTCTCCGGCTCGAGCAGCGTCAAAATCGTCCCGATGCAGCGTTTCCACCCGGCGATCCCCGGATGGAACTATCGCATCGTCGAGAAGCCGAAGCCGGGCGAGTACCGCTACGTTCGCTTCGCCTGGAAGGCTCCCGGTTGCACGGGCGTGATGGTCCAGATGCACGCGAAGGACTGGCACATCCGCTACACCGCCGGGGTCGATCTGCACAACTGGGGGACGAAGTTCGTCGCACCGAAGCCGCCCGCCGAGTGGACCCTTGTGACGCGCGACCTGTTCGCGGACTTCGGCGAACGCACGATTACCGGCATCGCGCTGACCGTGTTCGGCGGGGAGGCGGCGTACTTCGACCACATCTACTTCGGACGCACGGTAGAGGATCTCGACCGCATCGACGCGACGGGACAGAGCAAGGACGGGCCACTCGACCTGAAGCCAGCCGAGCTGGAGGGGTTGTGGAAAGACCTCGCGGGAGAGTCCGGCTCGAAATCCTACCGCGCGCTGTGGCAGCTCAAGGCGGCGAACCAGGGCGCAGCGTTCGTCAAGAAACGGCTCGGGGAGACGCCGGACGGGGTCGATGCCGCCAAGATTCGCCAGTGGATCATCGATCTCGACGACGACGCATTTGCCGTGCGCGAGACGGCCTCTCGTCGCCTCACGGAAGTCATTGCGATCGCAGCTCCCCTGTTGGAGAAGGCGCTCAAGACGGGGCCATCGGCCGAGGTGCGCGGGAGAATCAGACGGTTGCTGATGCTCGCCCGACCCGCCATAGATACCGACGGCGACCGGATCGAGAAGGCCGTCCGCGTGCTGGAATACGCCGGGGCGGTCGAGGCGCTGCGCGCATTAGCGAAAGGCGTCGAGGGCACGAAGACGACGGTCGCGGCGAAGGGGGCACTGGGGCGGTTGGAGGCGCGGAGGTGAGCGATCAGCCGCGTGGAGTGCCGGGGAGGAGGATCTGCCCGTCGCCGGGAAGGAGGGCGTCTATCCGGAGTCGTGCCGCGTATTGCACGAAGAAGCTCATGCCGAAGAGGATCTGCCCGCGACTACCTGGAGGATCGCGTTCGGGGAGCAGCACACGCATCGCGAGAGGCAGGAGATGGCGGTTGATGTCGGTCGTATCCCCGACTGGTCGCGGCCTCTCATCAGCGGGCAGCCCGAATCGTGCGGTGCCGACGAAGCAGTCGCACCCTTGCCACGTTGCGTAGGGTTCGTCGGAAAGGTCGTCGATCCGCATGTTCGCCTGTTCGTAGACGAAACGCGAGATGACCGTGTGACTGAGGTCTGTCGCAAGAATGGATTTCCACTCCACACGAGGGTTTGGTGAACGACGCACCCAGGCGCACGGGACCAAAAAACGTGTCGAGGAAGCACCGAGTGTCACTTCGGGGTGTAGGACCATCGGTTCGAGTTGGACCGTAAAGAAGGGATTGGCCCTCATTTGTTGGAACCCTTCATCCCTTCGGTTTCGGAGAGGGGCGGTCCTCGAAAGATCTGGACCAGTACAATGTCCTCCTCCGAGTAGCCGCGTTCCTTGCACCGCGCCTTGGCGTTGTCGTTTACGATGGCGAGATCAGGATCGACCGCGAGGATCTCTCTCCCGATCACCGCCATGATCTGGTCAGGGTAGAGCCTCTTGAACTCCAGATTCGTGGAACACCATTCATAGGTTTCACGATAGGCTCGATGTTCGGGGGGACAGGGACCGAGGAAGACTGCGAGATCCTCCTTGGTCCAATCGCTGTAGTCGAACAGGTCGCGTGTTATCACAGAACACCTCCTCGAAAGGACACGGTCCCACCCCACTATCCTATCACGCCCTGACCGTCCCCGACAAGACCCCCGATACGCGCCGACGCCCCGCTCGTATATGATGACAGGGGGCCATCCCAGCGTGCCCCGACCGTCGCCCCCGACCGGAGCGTGTTCCCATGTCCGACACCGTGCCGACGATGGCCCCCGCCGAGAAGGTGAAGTCGTTCCCCTGCACGCCCGGCGTCTACGTCATGAAGGACGCCCAGGGTGTCGTCCTCTACGTCGGCAAGGCCAAGAGTCTGCGCAACCGCGCCTCGCACTACTTCACGAAGGCCGCCGCCGAGGACCACCGCACGCGCGACCTGGTGCCGCTCATCGCCGACATCGACTTCGTCCCCGCCGACTCCGAGGTCGATGCGCTCCTGCTCGAGGCGAGGCTCGTCAAGGACATCCAGCCGCGTTTCAACGTCGAGTTGAAGGACGACAAGTCGTTCCCCTACATGCAAATCCGCATCCGCGAGGACTTCCCGCGCGTCGAGTTCACGCGCAAGCCCCGGCGCAAGGGGGTCAAGCTCTACGGCCCCTTCACGAGCGCGCGCACGCTCCGCCAGGCGATCCAGGTCTTGCAGCGCATCTTCCAGTTCCGCACCTGCACGCTCGACATCGAGGACAAGGACGAACGCTGGCGCTGGTTCCGACCCTGCTTGCTCCACTCGATCAAGCAATGCACCGCGCCGTGCAACCTCCGCGTGACCAAGGAGGAGTATGGCAAGCAGATCCGCAAGCTCCGCCTGGTCATGGAGGGCAAGAAGGCGAGGTTGCTCCGCGAGATGGAGGCGGAGATGAAGCAGGCGAGCAAGGATCTCGCGTTCGAGAAGGCCGCCCGACTGCGCGACGACATGGCCGCCCTGAACAGGCTCGCCGAGCGCGGCGAGGCGAGTCGGGACGCCCCGACCAACGTCTTCCCGATCGACCCGAAGAAGGGCATGGTCGCCCTGGCCAAGGTGTTGGGCCTGTCGAAGACGCCGCGCACGATCGAAGGTGTGGATATAGCGCACCTCGGCGGGACGGACACCGTCGCCTCACTGGTCAGCTTCATCGACGGCTTGCCATTCAAGGCGGGCTACCGGCGCTACAAGATCAACTCCGTCGAGGGCGTGGACGACTTCGCCTCGATCCGCGAGGTGGTCACGCGGCGATTCCACCGACTCAGCCAACAGGACGAGTTGTTCCCCGACATCCTGCTCATCGACGGCGGCAAGGGGCAGCTCAGCGCCGCCGTCGAGTCGTTCGAGTTGCTGGGCATCACCCCGCCGACGCTGGTCTCGCTGGCCAAGCGTGAGGAAGAAATCTACCGCCCCGGCGAGTCGGAGCCGATCCGCCTGAGCCGACACGCCCCGGCACTGCGAATCCTGCAATACGTCCGCGACGAGGCCCACCGCTTCGCCCAACACTACCATCACCTGTTGCGACGCAAGAAATTCACGGACGACTGATCTGTCAAGAAAGAAGAATTAGCCACAGATGAACACAGATAATACCAAGAATGAGCAGAAGATTCGGATCTATTCGACTTCATTGTCTTATCTGTGTTCATCTGTGTTCCTCTGTGGCTAATTCTTCTTTCTGGATAGCGTTTGACCTCTAGCCGGAGCCTCCATGCGCATCTTGTTGACGAAC
>JANXSH010000426.1 GCA_025356615.1 Planctomycetia bacterium
CAGATCGGCGCGGCCGGGGCAGCGGCGCTGGCCGACTCGCCGCACCTGGGCAAGCTGAAGTCGCTCGACCTCAGCCACACGCCGTCGTTGCGCAAGCGAGACGTCACTCGCCTGCGCGACCGCTTCGGCGAGGCGCTGATCGTCTAATCGAACGCCGATTCACGCGGTTCGGCCGGGGGAGGAACCCCTCGCCCGCTGTCATCGGCCCGCCGGTTACTATAAATCAGCATACGTCGCGCCTTCCCGCCGATTAATCGACCCAGCGCGATGATTCATCACGGAGACACCTTCGATGCGCATCTGGCCAGGCCGACCCTACCCCCTCGGCGCGACGTGGGACGGGGCCGGCGTGAACTTCACCCTCTTCGCGGAGTACGCGACCAAGGTCGAACTGTGCCTCTTCGAGAACTCCGAGGACGAACACGAAACCGAGCGCATCACTCTCCCCGAACAGACCGACCAGGTCTGGCACGCCTACCTCCCCGATGTCTCCTCGGGGCAACTCTACGGCTACCGCGTCTACGGGCCGTATGAACCGGCCGAAGGCCACCGATTCAACCACAACAAGATCGTCCTCGACCCCTACGCCAAGGCGATCGGGCGCGACGTGAAGTGGGACGATTCCCTCTTCGGCTACAAGCTCGGCGACCCCAAGGCGGATCTCAGTTTCGACGAGCGCGACAGTGCCGCGTTCGCGCCGCTCGCCTCGGTCATCGACTCGGCGTTCACCTGGGGCGACGACAGGCCCCCGCGCACGCCGTGGCACAAGACGCTCATCTACGAGGTCCACCCCAAGGGCTTCTCGATGAAGCACCCCGATGTCCCGGAAAAACTCCGGGGCACCTACGCCGGCCTCGCCTCGCAGCCCGCCATCGATCACCTGCTCGGTCTCGGCATCACCGCCGTCGAATTGCTCCCCGTCCACTACCACGTCGATGACCGACACCTCCTCGACCAGGGTTTGACCAACTACTGGGGCTACAACACCCTCGCCTATTTCGCCCCCGAACTCCGCTGGGCGTCGAAGCACTCGCCGCGCAAGGCGCTGCAAGAGTTCAAGATGATGGTGCGCAGCCTGCACGCCGCCGGCATCGAGGTCATCCTCGACGTGGTCTACAACCACACCGCCGAGGGCAACCAGATGGGGCCGACCCTCTCGATGCGCGGCGTGGACAACGCGGCGTATTACCGCCTCTCGCCCGAGGATCCGCGCTTCTACATGGACTTCACCGGCTGCGGCAACACGCTCAACATGCAGCACCCGCGCGTCCTGCAGCTCATCATGGACAGCCTCCGCTACTGGGTGCTCGAGATGCACGTCGATGGGTTCCGTTTCGACCTCGCCAGCACGCTGGCCCGCGAACTGTACGAGGTCAACAAGCTCGGCGCGTTCTTCGACATCGTCCACCAAGACCCGGTCCTCTCCCAGGTCAAGCTCATCGCCGAGCCGTGGGACGTCGGCCCCGGCGGCTACCAGGTCGGCAACTTCCCCGTCCTCTGGACGGAGTGGAACGGCAAGTACCGCGACAACGTGCGGAGCTTTTGGAAGGGCGACGGCGGCACCGTGTCGGAGTTCGCGACCCGCCTCGCCGGGTCGAGCGACCTGTACGCCCACAGCGGGAGGGCACCCTACGCGAGCATCAACTTCATCACCTGTCACGACGGCTTCTCTTTGCACGACCTCGTGAGCTACAACGAGAAGCACAACGAGGCCAACGGCGAGCAGAACCGCGACGGGGCCAACGACAACAACAGCTGGAACGGCGGCGTCGAGGGGCCGACGGAGGACAAGGCCATCCAGGCGCTACGCATGAAGCAGAAGCGCAACCTGATCGCAACGCTCTTGCTGTCGCAAGGCGTGTCGATGATCTGCGCCGGCGACGAACTGGGGCACACGCAGAACGGCAACAACAACGCCTACTGCCAGGACAACGACCTGACCTGGATCGATTGGGATCTCGACGAGTCGCACAAGGACTTCCTCGAGTTCGTCCGCAAGGTGACGCGCATCGCGAAGGAGCAGCCCGTCTTCCAGCGCCGGAAGTTCTTCAACGGCCGAAGGATCCGCGGCTCGGGCGTCACGGACATCAGTTGGTTCGACACCTCGGGCCAGGACATGCCCGACGACGCCTGGAACGCGGGGTTCGTCAAGTGCCTCGGCGTTCGCCTCGCCGGCGACCTCATCGGCGACCTCGACGAGCGCGGCGAGATGATCAAAGGCGACACCCTGCTCCTACTCCTCAACGCCCACTTCGAGCCGTTGCCCTTCACCCTGCCGACGACCAATACCGGCCACGTTTGGGAGCGGATGTTCGACACCGCCGACCCCGCCGCCCACCCGGCGACCGCCAACCAAGGCGAGAAGTACCCGCTCCAGGCGCGGGCAATGGTGCTTTTGCGAACAAGGCCGATCGACGTGCCGATGGAGCAGGTCACTCCGCTCCAGATGGAAGCGATTCGCAAGGAGCTCAGCCGCACCGCTCCGACGAGCGAACGGCAGGGGCAAGGGCCGCCGTCGTGAGACGAACCGGCGTCAGCCCTAGGCGCGTTCGACTCATCGGCCCTTGTCGCTCATGTGTCTGCGAAAGAACTTCACCACGCGCGAGAGGGCGTCCTCGGCATCCATCCCGCAAAACCCGTGGCCGGCATCCGGGTAGAGGTGGATCTCTCGTGGAATGCGATGGGTGCGGAGTAGCCCGGTCAGGGCCGAGACTTCCTCCTGCGAGACGACCCGATCCTTGCCACCGTGGAGGACCAGCGTCGGCGGGAGGTTGCCTGCCAGCCCGGCGAACGGCGTCGGGAACCCGGCATAGCACACGGCCACGGCGGCGACCTCCCGCCAGGCCATCGCCGCCGTCAGCGCCAGGTATCCCCCGAGCGAATACCCGAGCAGGCCCACCGACTGGCTCGCCCCCCGGCTCGCGCGGAGGACACCGCCGATGGCCTCGAGCCACAGGCCGTATTGCTCGACCTCCCGGCCGATTCGGTCGAGCGTGTCCTCGCCACTGTCGGGTTCGCAACCCCGAGTACGGTCGAAATACCGAGGCAGGAGTACCCGGAACCCGCCGAGGGCCACGGCTCGCGCGAGGTCGCTATATCCCCGATCGCCGGCGACCCCGTCGGGGCCGTCACGTCCGTGCAAGAGGACCACGAGGGGGAGGGACGGCGTTGCCGGAGCCGGCGTGAACGACTCGACGCCAATCGCATGGCCGCTGACGGTGCAGGAGTAGACGGACCGCTCGATGTCCAAGGGAGTGCTCCGGTGAAACGCATCCACATCGCCGAGGAGTGGCCGAGTCGAACTCGATCGGCATGACCTTTCCGAGGCCACGACTCGAGGTATCCTTCTGTCACCCACTCCCACGAATCGTTTCGTCACTCACCCCGCTGTCGAACCGCGTCTGTGACCGACAGCGGCCTCTCGAGCGAGGCGAGGTCGTCCGCGATGAGCCGTTCGATGAGTTGCACGACGCCCGCGCCGCGATCCCCCATCGTCACCCAATGGACGCGCTCCTTTACCGAGTCCAGGGCGTTGGCGACGCCCACGGAGCAGGCGCAAATCGCCAGGAACGACTGGTCGTTCTCCGCGTCCCCGATGGCGACGGTCTCGTGCAGCGATAGCCCGAGGTCGGCGAGCGCGGCGATCAGCCCGGTGGCCTTGTTGACCCCCACGGGCAGGACCATGACCGCGTCCTTGTTCAAGATCACTTGCAGGTCGACGCCCAGGTCGCGGATGACCTCGCGGACGGTCGTCTCGTGCGGCAGCCAGGTCGCAACGATGGCCTGGCCGACGGAGACCTGGTGGATCCCTCGCCGCAACAGTTCCGCCACAAACGATCGGGGCGGGGGCTTGGCGAGCGTCCACGTCTCCTTGTCCGCCGGGCGGTAGAGCAGGGCACCGTTCTCCGCGACGACGAGGTCGAACAACTCCAACTGCGGCATGCAGACGATCAACTCGGGCAACTCGCGGCCCGTGACGAGGATGAGCTTCCGGCCCGTCGCGCGGAGACGCTCGAGAGCGGCCAGCGTCGGCTCATCTACCCGGCCATCGTAAGCGAGGGTGCCATCGTAGTCCGTGGCGAGAACATGAAATCGCATGGGTAACTCTGGGGATGGGGCGGTCAGATAACGTCAGACCTCACCCCCCGCCCGCCCCCAAGAGAAGGGGGACCGGAGGCATGTCTGAT
>JANXSH010000448.1 GCA_025356615.1 Planctomycetia bacterium
CTGCGCCCCGACAACATCCGCGACATCATCGCCCTCATGGCCCTGTACCGCCCCGGCCCGCTCGAGGGCGGCATGGTCGATGACTATGTGAACATCAAACACGGGAGGGCGCAGCCGTCTTACGCGCACCCGGTGATGGAAGAGGTGTTGGCCGAGACTTACGGCGTGATGTGCATCCACGAAGACGCACTGGTGTCCCTCGCGGACGGCACCGAGAAGCCGATCAAACTGGTGCGGCAAGGAGACATGGTCCATTCGCTGAACCTCGACACGCGGCACTTCGAGGCGAAGGAGTGTGAGGGGTGCGGTCCGACGCGGCGGGGCGAGGGCATTCGGCTCACGTTGGAGAACGGCTTTTCGGTCCTACTCACTCCGGACCACGAGGTGTGGACAACGGAGGGATGGAAGGAATCTCAACACCTCGTCATGGGTGACAGCATTGCCGTTAAGTCAAAGTTAAGCACCTGCCTTCAGGACTTGCGAACTTGCTCGATGGTCTCTGCCGAGCGAGTCTACGACCAGCAGTTCTACGGCATGTCCGTGGCAGACCACCACAACCTGGTAGCCGACGGCATCGTCGTCAAGAATTGCTACCAAGAGCAAATCATGCGCATCCTGAATCGATTGGGAGGCATCGAGCTTGCCCCCGCCTACGCCTGCATCAAAGCGATCAGCAAGAAGAAATACGACATCATCAATGATCGAAAGATCGACTTCGTCAAAGGCGCTGGCGAACGCGGCTTGGCGAAGCAAACCGCTGAGGAAATTTTTGATCTGATCGTTAAGTTCGGCGGCTACGGATTTAACAAATCACACAGCGCCGCCTACGCCCAGTTGGGGTATCAAACGGCCTACCTCAAGCGCCACTTCACTCCGGAGTTCATGGCCGCGCTGCTGTCCAGCGAGATCGACGACGGCAACAAGCGCGACATCATGGTCGATCACATCGCCGACTCGAAGAAACTCGGCGTCGATGTCCTCCCGCCGGACGTGAACCGCAGCTACACCGAGTTCGCGGTCTCGAGCGGCAAGATCGTCTTCGGACTCGCCGCGATCAAGGGTTGCGGTCGGGTGGCGACCGAGGCGATCGTCCAGACGCGCGAGGAGGGCGGGCGATTCAAGGACATCTTCGACTTCTGCGAGAGGATCGACCACAAGGCCGTCCCTCGGGCCGCGATCGAAAAGCTCATCAAGGCCGGGGCTTTCGACAAGCTCGGCGGCCATCGCGCCCAGGTGATGCACGTCCTGACGCGATCCTTACAGGCGGCGAGCGAGCGCCAGAACGACAAGCGCAAAGGCCAACGAAGCCTGTTCGACACCGACGACGTGCCGGAAACCAACGGCTTCCACCCAACGGAGACTCTCCCGGAAGTCGAGGCCTGGCCGGAGACGGAGAAGCTGAAGTACGAGAAGGAGGTCCTCGACTTCTACATGACGAGCCACCCGCTCGCCCAGCGCGAGGCCGAGATCCGTCGCTACATCTCGCACGGGATCGGTGACCTCAAGGGGGTGCCCGCCGAAACCGAGGTCACGCTCGGCGGGATGCTGACGCAGCTCCGCATCATGGCCTACAAGAAGCCGCAGCGCAACGGGAACACGCGGTACGGGCGCTGTAAGATCGAAGACTTTGGCGGGATCATCGAAACGGTTTTGTGGGGCGACGAATTCAATAAGTACAAAGACGCCTTCCTGGAGGACGAGATCGTCATCGTCCGGGGCAGGCTCGAGCGCAAGACCGACGAGCCGATGCTCCAGGTGACGCGCCTCCTTACGCTGGAGCAGGCGCAGCGCGAGTTGGCGAGCAAGCTCCACCTGCTCTTCGAGCTGAACACGCACAGCCCGGTCGATGTCGATGTCCTGGGCAAGATCCTGAAGAAGACTCCCGGCGCGTGCCCCGTCCAACTCACCATCAAGGACGCCGCCGGGAGGCGATGTATCCTGCAACTCGGGCGCGACTTCTACGTCAACCCCGCGACGTACCATCGGGACGAACTCGAGTCGCTGCTCGGGGCGGGCGGCGTCCTCCTGCGCTGAGTCACGGCAGTTCGCGGACGCGGATGTTGCGGAAGTCGATCGACGAGCCTTCCGACTCCAGGCACAGGTAGCCGGTGCGCGGCTCGATGCCGTTGCCGCCGGAGACCTCCTCGCCGTTGACCCACAGGCGGAGTTCGCCGTTGATCGCACGAACGTAGTAGTGGTTCCACAGGTTGATGCCCTTGCTCAGGTTCTTGCGCGGGAAGCTGCGGCTCCCGTCCGGCGAGGTGGGCGGGAACGGGTTCCACTTCAACTTGCCGACGGGGAAGATGTCGCCGTTCGTCGTGAACCAGGTCGCCTTCTTCTTGCTGGCCTTCTCGTACTGCTCGGTGTAGCCGTGGTCGAGGACTTGAACCTCCATGCCCGTCGGGGGAAGAGAGTTTTTCTTCAGCCCTTCGAGAGCCTTATCGGGCGTCCAGACGAAGATGCCGGAGTTCCCGGCGGTCTTCCGGTGGTTCCACTCGGCGACCAACTCGAAGTTGGTGTACTTCTTCTTGGTGCGAGTGACGCCGACCGGCAGGCCGGTGCAGTGGACGGAGCCGTCCTTCTTCCACGTCCAGGTGTCCTCGTCGGTGTTGACATTGACGAAGTCGTCCCCGCCGAGCTGCTTCCAGCCGATGCCGGTGCCGTCGATGAACGCTTTGGGCAGCGCCGGTTTTTCGGCCGGTTTATCGGCAGGCGTCGTTGTCGTGGCGAAGAGACACACCAGGCCGACGAACGCCGGCATCCCGAATCGAAGCGCCTTCATCGAGAACCCCTCCAAGGCGAACACGTCACGCGAGAGATCGAGCCGGTGGTTGATCTACGGACAGGCGACGGGAGAGCAAGTGGATCAGCGCGAGAACCTCGCAGGGATTTCGCCTCTCGGCTTGTCCCTCGATCAGCAAGGACAAGACACACTCTACGCTTCATCGGTCGGAAACGTGAACTGAGCGGCGGCAGCGACGAGCGGGCTTCGATCCTGCCGATACGCCCGCAGTCGCCGGAGGCAATCCTCGTTCCAGCCCTGCGGTAGAGACGCACGCACCACCAGCGCGGCCAGAGCGAGCCGACGCAAGCCCTCCTCGGGATGGGAGGCGAGGGCCAGCTCGAGTTGCGCAAGGTCCACGCCTTCCGTCCTGGTGTTCATAGTGGCGACGCAGGCGGCAAGGACATCCGGCCCGAGTCGATCCGCCCCGGCCATCGCCTCGAACGCGCGGGCCAACTCCTGCCAGGGCAAAGCCGTGATCGCCACGCCGACGCACGGCACCGCCGTCAGCGGGTCGAGGGCCAGCGCGTTCAGGACTCCCCGCGCGACCGGCACCAGCCGGCGGAGGTCGCCGGGCACCAGCGCGCGGAGCGAATCGACCGCATCCTTCAACGCCCGACGTTGCGGGAGCAGCTGGGCGAAGGCCGACTCGATGGACGCCGCGTCCTCGACCCGACAGGTGGCGAAGAGGGCGGACGCAGCCGCTCGGCGCTCGTCGGGTAGCGTAGAGGGGAGTTTCTTCAGGAGCGCGAGGAGGAGCATCCCTTCGGGGTCGCCTACCGGCATGCTCGCGAACCGCTGGAGAACCAGGAGCCGGACCATCGGCTCCTGGTGTTCGACCAGGCGCAGGAGCAAACCCGACAGGCGACAGCGAGCGGAATCCGAAAGGCCGTCCGCCGGGATGCGGACGACGCTGTTCATGAGGGCGACATCGGCAGACTGCCCGGCCTGCTCGAGAATCGTCCACGCTTCGGGCCGATCCAGGTGTCCCCACAGGGCACGCAACAGGGCGATGCGAACGTCCCGATGGAGCGCGGTCCCACTCGCCCGCTCCAATTCGGCGAAGGCCGCAGCCGACGGGATGTCTCCCAGGAGGCGCAACACCTCCTTCGCCACGGTCACTTTCTCGAGCTTTACGGTCCGAAGGAGCGCGACGGCTGGGTCAGCCGACAGGGCGAGGATGGCGGCACGCAGCGCGTAGATCGCCAGTCGGGCGCGCGCGTCGTCCATCGCCGCGAGTAGGATCGGAACGCCTTGCCCCGCGTCGAGCCGGCCCAAAACGCGCAACGTCCCTTCCTGGACGGCCGGGCGGGAGTCCGCAGCGAGCAGCGCGAGCGGCCCGACATCGACGTTCGGCAGCCCGGCCAGTTGCCGGACGGCCACGAGGATCGTCGGGGTGTCGGGAGGGTCCGTGCCGGCGCGGGTCAGTTCCAAAAGGGTCCACTCGAAGGTCGTCTGCTGCGCCGCCGTCCAGCGGAAGAAGCCGTCAGCGAACGGCAGCACGAACCGCGTCCGGCCGGTGCTGAATCGGCCCTTGTAGGCTTGTTGCCCGAGGAACGGACTCAGGAGATCCTGTCGGCGACGGTGGAGATACTGGTAGACGACCGCGCGAGTCGCCCAACTCGGATCCTTCTCGAGGAGTTTGGGCACCAGGGTGGCGAGTCGTTCCTTGCAGTGTTTGGCGAATAGCGACAGGATGGATTCGGCCAACCAGGCGGTGCGCGAAATCTGGATCTCGTGTTCGAGGATCTCGACGAGTCCTGGGAAGACGGGCAGCCGTCGGCCGAGGCTTTGGGCGAAGCCGATGAGTTGCCCCTGGCGCTCGCGGTTCTGCCAGGAGCGCAACACCGGCAACAGGAAAGGAGCGACCCGGCGGACATCGTCCTCGGTGAGGCGGTCCTCGAGGTCGCCGAGATAGACGTTGCCGCGCTCACGCGCCAGCGTTCCCAACCACCCCGCCGACCATTCGGGATGGAAGCGGAGCAGGGCGACGACGAGTTGCTCGGCGTATCTCGCCGTCAGCCCCGACAGGTCGGACGCCGAGAGAGCGTCGCGGATCACATGGCCGAGCGCTTCGAGCTGCTCGGCGTGCCAGATCCCCGGAGGCAGTTCCGCCAGCCCCGCCAACATGCGACAGCGAACCGGGTCTTGCTCGTTCTTCCGCGCGCGGACGAGGGCGAGCAGGTCGGCCAGGCGATGGCGTTCGTAGCGCACCGTAACCGATAGTGTCTGGAACGCCAGGCCGCGCAGCTCGCCCTCGGGGTGCTTCAGCCAGGGGTCGAGGATGGCCAACGCTTCGTCCCAGCCGAGACACCCCGCGTAGGGGAGACGCTGTTGCGGTCGCGTCGCTAGTGCCGGCAACCCCAGGTTGCGCAAGGCTTCGTCGCGGCGCAGAGGGCTCAAGAGCCGGGTGACGATCGGCAACGGGGTGCAACCCTCGGCATCACGCCAGTGGCGCGCGAAGGCAGTGAACATCCCCGTTCGGAGCGCCGGCGAAAGCTTGCGAAACCAAATGGTCGGCTGCGCCAGTCCGGCGGGCCGACGCTCGAGCAGCGCCTCGAGTCGTGGCAGGTCGAGGCGATGCGCGACCGAATCGAACGAGAGGTGGAGTACATCGGACGACGCCAGGAGGAGATCGGCCACACCCGCAGGCCGATGGCCGACGAGTCGTTGCAAACCGATCAGGAGCCGGCCCAGAGACAGGTAGGCGGCCAGTTTCGTGGCGAGGCCGAGGGCGAGGTCCGGGGCGCATTTCACGAGGGCGGTCAGCACCACCGTGGCTTCTTGCAACCGGAGAGGCTCCGGCGTAGAGTCTCCGCCGAGGTCGGCCTCGCAGGCGTGAGCCGCGAGCGCGGGATGAATTCGTGCCAGCCGTTTCCAGAACACCTCCCCGCATCGCGGGCGGACGGCGACCAGGTGCCGCGAGATGGCATCGCTCGACCCGTAGGGCAACACGGTCGGTAGCGCTGAAGGATCGCGCCGGGCCAGGTCGTCCAGGAACGCATCGATCGGCGACACCCGCCGCGCTCGTCGCAGACGACCGAGCAGCGCCAGTCGCTGTTCGGGGCGCGAGGCGAGCAGCGTTTGCCGGACCTCTTCATCGGACGCGAACAGGGCGACGAGCCTTCGCGCCCGCCCCTGGAGGGTTCGCGACGGGTCTGACAGGAACCGCATGATGCGCGTCCCGTCCTTGCTCCCGTGGCACGACTGGAGGGCCAAGAGCCTCTCGAAGAAACCGCCCTCGGCCAGGGCGTCGAGCGTTTTCGCGACGGACGAATCGGTCGCGGCGAGCTTTCCCAACTCGACCATCCGTCGCATGCGGGCGTCGTGGGTCGAGGCGTCGAGTTCCCGAAGTAGGCTGCTGACCTTCATGAGCGATCTCCTCTGTTTTCTTCAGGACAGCGCGACGGTCGGAGAAGTTCACCCTTCGACCGCGCCTCATCCTTTACGATTGAATCATCACCTGGGCGGGGTTGATCGCCTTGTAAACCCCCTTGTTCGCGGTGATCTCGAACGCCTGGGGGACCGACTCGATCCCCGAGAGGACGTGCGTGATCGTCTCCGCCAGTTTGACTCGGCCCGAGGCGACGAGTCGAACGGTATGCGCGAGGTGCGCCTGCGTGCTTATGTCGGGGAACAGGTAGCGCAGGCTGCGTTCGCGGAAGAGGTCGATGTTCAGCGACAGCGGGCCGCCGAACCAGGACACGCCGATGATCTTCCCGCCGGAGCGGACCGAGTCGAGGGCGTTCGTGAGCGTCTGATGGCCGGCCAGCCCTTGCTTCGGACTGCCCCCCGCGCACTCGAACACCACGTCCGCGCCGTTTCCGTCCGTCAGGTCGCGAATCGCCGCGACGACATCGGTCGTTCGCGCGTTGAGGGCGTGGTCCGCGCCGAGGTTGTGGGACACCTGGCATGCCTCCTCGCGCACGTCCACGGTGATGACCATGCCCGCACCACTGAGCCTCGCGATCTGCAAACACTCCAGGCCCATACTCCCTTGGCCGAAGATGACCACGGTGTCCGCGATCTGGAGTTGGGCCGTCTCGACCGCCGCCACGCTATCGCTCAGGGATTGGAGACAAGCCGCCTCGCTATCGGAGATGCGGTCGTCCACCTTGACGAGGGCGATGCCCGGCAGGATGGCCCGTTCGGCGAAGCAACCGGGCAGGTCGAAGCCGATGACCGGCCCGTTCCGGCACAGGTTCCCGCGCTCAGTGAGGCAGAGGCGACACTTCTGGCAAGGCAACTTGGCCCGCGCCGCGACCCGGTCGCCGACGTGGAAGCCGCCGACGCCCGGCCCGATTTCGAGGATGCGTGCGCAGAACTCGTGGCCGAAGAGTTGGATCGGCGCTTCGGTCTCCAGTCGGCGCTTGATGCGGTCGAAGGCCAGCGTCGGGATACCCTTCGCGAGTTGTGCCTCCGTGACGCTCGGCTGGACGCACAGAGGCTCGACGAGGACGTGACCCGCCGGACAGGTAGGCTCGGGGATGTCGTCCAGACGCATGTCGTTGAACTGATAGAAACGCCAGGCTTTCATGGGAGAGTTCTCTGCGAGGCCATCGGCTCGTTGATAGGAGAGATGATACGAAAACGCCGGACGCTCCAGGAGCCTCTCCGAGAATCACCCGATGCTCGTGGAGGACGTTGTAAAATACTGCCACAAAAACGATCTCTAATATCGCATCAAAGATTCATGTCCTCGAGGGCATTAGAAGTGCCGATACATGCTCCGCCGACGCGCCAGCCGTACCACATGATCAGAAGGTTGGGATGGATAAAGGGAGGATTTGGCAAGGCGTTCTATCTCGCGGCGATCTCAGTGGGGGTGTCTTTGTGTATTAGGCAATGGTAGAATGACAAAATCGCCAGGAAGCCATGAGGAGACACGGATGAATCCAGTACGAGTTCGAGACTGTCGGCTCGATCCTGCCCGTCGCTCTCTTATCCGCGAGTGCATGGAGAATTACGACATCGGCGATCCTGATGAGGATTGGCCGAACAATGTGATCTCCACAGGAACCGTGGCCTATTCGTGTGGCGCACTGTATCGTCCGGGCGGGCCAAAGCCGGTCCACGTATAGTGGACCCCGATAACTGGACCACTCGATAAGCTATCGAGTGATCCAAGAAAGGGGAACGAAATGGGACGACAGCGGAAGAATTACTCGGCGGCGTTCAAAGCCCAGATCGCGCTGGCCGCGATTCGGGGTGACTGCA
>JANXSH010000484.1 GCA_025356615.1 Planctomycetia bacterium
AGCCTGGTACGGGCACGAACGACCCGCGCGGTGGCCGACCCGCCCTGCCGCCCCCGGAGTATCGCGATTCGCGGACGGAGTTCCTGCGACGATTGAACATCCCGCGATGACACTTCTCCACGAGCCGGAAGCGTTAGCGACGGATCGATTTCGATGGAACACCAATCCGTCGCTAACGCTTCCGGCTCGTCGATCTCCTGAGTAGTTCCCCATGCCATTCCCCAAACGCTACCTCGTCCAGTTCGGCCCCAAAGAGACGCAACACCTGTTCGCCGACATCCTCGTCATCGGCGGCGGCATCGCGGGACTGCGGGCGGCCCTCGCGGCACCACCGACGGCGCGTGTCCTCGTCATAACCAAGGACCGCGTACAGCAGAGCAACAGCACCTACGCCCAGGGCGGCATCGCGGCGGTGCGGTCGCCGGAGGACCGATTCGAGGACCACATCGAGGACACGCTCGTCGCCGGGGCCGGGCTGTGCGACCGCGACGTGGTGGACCTCGTGGTCCGCGAAGCACCCGGCCAGATCGACGACCTCATCCGCTACGGCGCGAAGTTCGACGCCGACCTCGCGATGGAGGGCGGCCACAGCTACCACCGCATCGTCCACGCCCTGGGCGACGCGACCGGCTTCGAGGTCATGCGCGCCATCATCGACACCGCGAAGAAGGCCACGAACGTCACCATCCTCGACCGCACGTTCACCCTCGATCTACTGACACACGAGGGGGCGTGTGTTGGTGCCCACGTCCAGATGCGGACGCGGGACAGCCTCCTGATCTGGGCGAAACAGACGATCCTCGCCGCTGGCGGCGCGGGCATCGTCTTCCGAGAGACGACGAACCCGCCCGTGGCGACGGGCGACGGCATGGCGGCGGCATACCGCGCGGGGGCGGAGTTGCGCGACATGGAGTTCATGCAGTTCCACCCGACCGTGCTGTACGTCGCGGGCCTGAGCCGGCACCTGATTAGCGAAGCCGTGCGCGGCGCGGGAGCGTATCTGCGCGACAAGAACGGTAAGCGATTCATGCCCGACATGGACCCGCGCGGCGAGCTGGCGACGCGCGACGTGGTCGCCCAGGCGATCGTCCGGACGATGGAAAGCACCAAGCATCCGTGCGTCTACCTCGACCTGTCGCACCTCGACCCCGAGCGCGTGCGGACACACTTCCCCGGCATCGACAAGGTGTGCCGGGGGTTCGGCCTCGACATCACGAGCGACCCGATCCCGGTCCGACCCGGCGCGCACTACATGGTCGGCGGCGTGACGACCGACCTGCACGGCCGGACGACGCTGCCCGGCCTGTGGGCGGCGGGCGAAGTGACCTCGTCGGGCCTGCACGGGGCGAACCGGCTCGCGTCGAACAGCCTCATCGAGGGGCTTGTCTTCGGCACCCTGTGCGGGCGACAGGCCGGCGAGGTCGCGGCGACGATGCCCGACACGTTCGTCGTGCCGCGCCTCGAGGGCCGGTTCGACCCAGAGACCGGCGGGCCGAAGCTCGACATCGCGGACCTCACGAGTTCGCTCCGCAGCCTGATGATGCGCAACATGGGCGTGGTGCGCGACCGGGAGGGGCTAGAGGAGGCCGAGCGCCAGGTCGCGTTCTGGGGCCGCTACGCCTTGCGCCGAGAGTTCGGCCATAAGCAAGGCTGGGAGCTACAGAACATGCTCACGGTGGCCCGTCTGATGATCTGGTCGGCGCGGCAGCGCACGGAGTCGCGCGGCGTCCACTTCCGCGCCGACTTCCCGAGGCGCGACGACGACGCCTGGTCGCGGCATGTGGTGTGCCCGGCGGGGCTGCCGGACATGCCGCCGCGCGGGTGAGCAGCCTTGATCGTCGAAGTAGGGTCAGGCTAAAATTGCGGCGAGTTCCGCGAACCGATCCGGGAGGTAGGCATCGATGTCCACCACATTACCCCGTCCGTTATTGGAGATCCGCTACTACGAGGCGGCCCAGGCGTATCTCGCCAGTCTGACTCTGGAAAATCACAGGGAAGCACCACCCCAGGCGACCCAGCGCGAGATCACCGTCGAGAGTTTCGCCCTTCTGCGGCGAAAACGCCCGGAGGTGCAGTACTTCAACGAACTCCTCGTGCAATATCGCTACGGAGAC
>JANXSH010000531.1 GCA_025356615.1 Planctomycetia bacterium
AGCTCGACGAGATGATAAACGCCGCTCGGCGCGCCCACCCGCCCCGCCCCAGCGAAGAGAGAAAGGCACCCGAGTCATGACACCACCTAACGGCAAGGTCGCTCTCGTCACCGGGGCGGGGTCGGGCATCGGCAAGGCGACGACGCTCGCGCTATTGCGCGCGGGCTACACGGTCGTCCTCGCCGGGCGACGACTCGAGGCGCTCGAGCGGACGATCGCCGAGGCGAAGGTCGCCCCGTCTCAGGCGCTCGCGATCCCGACGGATGTCGGCGACCCCGCCGCCGTCGGCGCGCTCTTCGACGAGACGCGGGAGGCGTTTGGCCGACTCGATCTGTTGTTCAACAACGCGGGTATCGGCGCTCCTGCGGTCCCTCTGGAAGACATAACCCTCGAGCAGTGGCGACAGGTCGTCGCGGTCAATCTGACGGGGCCGTTCCTGTGTACGCAGGCCGCGTTTCGCCTCATGAAGGGCCAGAAGCCGATGGGCGGGCGGATCATCAACAACGGCTCCATCTCGGCCCACACGCCGCGTCCCTTATCCGCGCCCTACACCGCGACCAAGCACGCGATCACCGGCTTGACTCGTTCCACGGCCCTGGACGGGAGGCCGTATCACATCGCCTGCGGGCAGATCGACATCGGCAACGCCGCGACGGAGATGACCGCGAAGATGAAGGCGGGCGTTCGCCAGGCGAACGGCGAGACCGCCATCGAGCCGACGATGGGGGTCGAGAACGTGGCCCAGGCCGTGCTGTACATGGCGAGCCTGCCGCTCGACGCGAACGTGCTGTTCATGACCGTGATGGCGACGGACATGCCGTTCGTGGGGCGGGGGTGAACGTCGTTGACTGGGGTGGATGGTCATCGTTCGGTGCGGACAGTTAGGGTATGGCCCAGATCAACTTCCCGGTCCGGCTCGGCTCGCCGGATCTACAAAGAAGTAGGTGCCGCGAGCCGAGCGGCACCGGACAGGGGGTGAGCGGGTTGGGCTTCCCGGTCCGGCTCGGCTCGCCGGACCTACTTCGGAACGATATCGGGAAGTAGTCGTGAACTCTATCCTTATCCTTAGATGGAGGAAGCCCGAGGCGCGAGCATGGTCGGCGTTCAATGACTGCGAGACCCGTAGTGCCGAGCTCCAACTCGGCACAAAGTCATTCGGAATCCCCGAGTCTCCGATCCGCAGTCGGAGCAACGGCCACTCGTATTCTGCGTATTCTGCGTATTCTGCGCTCGGTTCGGATCTCGACGACTGGCATTCGGGAGAAGGGGCAGAGGGTTTCTAGGGTTTCTAGAGTTTGTAGTAAGAGTAAGAGGGGCTGCCGAGCGGTGGTCGTGGTCACTCCCATACGCAACTCGAAAACTCGCGGGTCGGTCTTCTTCATCGGGGATGAACGCCTTCCTCGTCGTTGACTGAGGTGGATCGCCCGGATAGAAAGCCCCTGACACATCGCCCGATCCCCACAAGGAGCAACGTCAATGAACGAAGAGATTATGGACGAAGGCACCGCCCCCGTCGAGGTTTCGCGCCGCGCGTTCGTCGTAACCGCACTGGCGACCGGGTTCGCCGTGGCCGTCCAACCCGTCACCGCCGAGACGATAAAGACCGACGACAAGGGCCTCGAGGCCGGCGAAGGCAAGATCCCCGTCGGCAAGGGCACGATCCCCGCGTACCGGGCGATGCCGACCGGCGACGGCCCCTTCCCCGTCGTCCTGGTCGTGCAGGAAATCTTCGGCGTCCACGAACACATCAAGGACGTCTGCCGCCGCTTCGCCAAACTCGGCTACCTCGCGATCGCGCCGGAACTCTACTCCCGCGAAGGAGATGTGTCGAAGCTGAAGGAGTTCAAGGACATTCTCGCGATCGTCTCCAAAGTCCCCGACGCGCAAGTCATGTCGGACCTCGACTACGCGGTCGCCTACGCCAAGAAGAGCGGCAAGGGCGACACGTCGAAGCTGGGCATCACCGGCTTCTGCTGGGGGGGCCGCATCGTCTGGCTCTACGCCGCCCACAACAAGGAGGTGAAGGCGGGCGTCGCCTGGTACGGCCGGCTCGTCGGAGACGCCGACAAGCTGCACCCGAAGCACCCGATCGATCTCGTCGGCGACCTGAAGGCTCCCGTCCTCGGCCTCTACGGTGAGGCGGACACCGGAATCCCTGTCAAGACGGTCGAACAGATGCGCGAGGCGATCAAAGAAAAGAAGAAGACCGCCGAGATCGTCCTCTACCCGGAGACGCCGCACGGCTTCCACGCGGACTACCGGCCGAGCTATCGCAAGGACAAGGCCGAGGACGGCTGGAAGAAGCTGCTGGCGTGGTTCGCGAAGAACGGCGTGAAGTGAGCTTGTGCCGAAGGTGTGGCCGGGGTCGAGCGAAGCGAAACCCCGGTGGCATGCCAGTCGCTTCGCCTCTCTTCTGAGCGGCGATGCGTAAGCACGCCGGTGAAGGCACGGCGCTGGCCCTCGCGGCTATCCGGAGCGCGCGGTGTGCCATCCCGCAACGGGCGCTCGACCGGGCCATGCCTGCACCGGCGTGCTTACGCACAATGCCTCGAAGTTAAGCGGGAGTGAAAAAGCCGCAGGTGGTTGATAGGAATAGGGTTACTACGACCTACCTCACAACCACCGTGCGACCATGACTCATTCTACCCTCGGCGTCTCCGATTT
>JANXSH010000329.1 GCA_025356615.1 Planctomycetia bacterium
ACGCTGCCTCCTCATGACGACCGACCCCGGCGACCTTGTCCTCGACCCGACGTGCGGGAGCGGCACCACCGCCTACGTCGCCGAGCAGTGGGGCCGGCGCTGGATCACCATCGACACCAGCCGCGTCGCCCTCGCCCTGGCCCGCACCCGCATGATGAGCGCCCGCTACCCCTACTACCTCCTCGCCGACTCGACCGAGGGCCGACGCAAGGAGGCCGAGTTGACCGGCCAACCGGCCCCCGTCGCCGAAACCACCGACGACATCCGGCGCGGCTTCGTCTACAAGCGCGTGCCGCACGTCACGCTCAAGAGCATCGCCAACAACCCGGACATCAGGGAGGGCATGACGCGCCAGGAGATCGACGCCGCGATCGCGCGGCACGCGGACACCGAGACGCTCTTCGACCAGCCCTACGAGGACAAGGCGATCCTCCGCGTCTGCGGCCCGTTCACCGTCGAGAGCCTGTCGCCGCACCGCGTGATGCCGGGCGACGGTACGCCCGCGCCGGCGGCGACGCCCGGCACCTTCGTCCAGACGATCCTCGACAACCTCCGCAAGGCCGGCGTCCAGAACACGAAGAAGGGTCAGCGCCTGACGTTCGACCGGCTCGACCTCTGCGCCCAGGATCCGCTCACCTACCAGGGCGAATACACCGACGAATCGGGCCAGTCACGCCGGGTCGCGGTCTGCCTCGGCCCGGAGTTCGGCACCGTGGGACCGGACCTGATCCAGCGGGCGGCACGCACCGCCCACCGGGGACTCGGCTATGATCTCCTCTTGATATGCGGCTTCGCCTTCGACCCGCACGTCTCCGAGGAGAGCCTCCTCGTCGAGAAGCAGATGGGCAAGATCAAGGTCTTGCTCGTCCGCATGAACCCCGACCTGGCGATGGGCGAAGACCTCAAGAAGACCGGGGCGGCCAACCTCTTCATGGTCTTCGGCGAGCCGGACATCGAGACGAAGCGCCAGCCCGACGGCCGGTTCGTCGTCGAGTTGAAGGGGCTAGACGTGTTCGACCCGACGACGGGCGAGCTGCGCACCAGCAGCACCGACGACATCGCGTGCTGGTTCCTCGACACCGACTACGACGGCGAGAGCTTCTTCGTCCGCCACGCCTACTTCTGCGGCGGCGGCGACCCCTACGAGAAGCTGAAGCGAGCGCTGAAGGCCGACATCGACGAGGCCGAGTGGGGGAAGCTCTACTCCACGACGAGCATGCCCTTCGACAAGCCGACGACGGGTAAGGTGGCGGTGAAGGTCATCAATCACTACGGGGACGAGGTGTTGAAGGTGTACGCGCTGTGATCGATTTCTTGCCAGATGGTCTCTTCTTTGACTTCTCGGGCGGCGTGCCAGACGGGGCAACTTGCGATTGGGTCTTCGACTTGGACTTTTTAAGGATCAGGTCGGGGGCGCTGGAGATGGTCGCCACCGTCAATTGTGCGATGGTGTCATTCTCGCGGAGAACAAAATCGAACGGGCCGAGGTTGGTGATCTCCAGGGTAATCTTCCCACTCCATCCGGCGTGGATCGTCGGCGCTGTGAAGTGAACCATGATGCCGGTTCTCGCCTGAGAACTTTTGGCGTTTACGAAGCAGATGAGTTCTGGGTGCCGCTGAGCCGCAGCCGGGGACAGTAGGTCGATCTTTGGCGTTCCGACGGTTTCTTTGGTCGTCCACAACAGGAACCCGAATCGCTTGACCACCACCTCGTCGGGGTTTCTCCGGCGAAAGACGAGGGGGGCATTCGTAGCATCCGAGGGTGGCTCTGCGGAGACATCGGTCAGATATCTGCCCGAGATGACATTGAAATCGAACGTGCCCAAACGGATTTCGTTCGGCGAACCACGGGCGGTCCCTCTGCCCAACACCACGTTTTGCAAGTCGGCATTGTAGGTCTCGATATCCCAGACTCTCGCGCCCTGGTCGATCGAGTTGAGGTGGAGGTCGATGGAGGTCTCGTCGTACCCCGCCGTGAAGTGTTCGGGCGGGGGATCGACGATGAGTTTGCCGCACTCGATGGCCCATTTGATGTCACGGTTGGAGAGATACATGGGCGAGTTCTCCATTCCTCACAAGGGAGGAGTTCGGGAGTTCGTAGATGTCGTTGTCCGGCAAATTGACTCGAGACGTGGCGGGAGTTTCGCCATCCCCGAGCAGCAAACCCACAACATACCCCGCGACAGACTCGGACCGCAGCAACTGCGACTCGAGTGGTTTTTTGTCTTGATCGCGGCAGTAACCTCTGGGGCTGACGCCCGCCAGGTGGTCGCTTCCTCGAGTGGTAACATGGAAGACCAACTCGCTAGGAAACCCACCCCTGGTAAACGAACATTCGACCAGGACGACCTCTCCTCTGTGCATGGGAATTTCTCCTACCGGGCGATCCGATCTTCTTCCATACGATGGGCAAACCCCACGCCGGTATACGAAGTATCGTGCTTTTGCGATTAGAGCTTGACAATCAATGAAGCATAGTGTACAAAATATCATATGTCAAGCTAGGGGTGAGGTCTTTCGGTCATCCACCCCACCGCCGCCCCGTCAGCCGCTCATACGCCTCGACGTACTTCGCCCGCGTCCGCTCCACCACCTCATCGGGCAGCATCGGCGGCCTGCTGTTCTTGTCCCAGGTCGTCGTCTCCAGCCAGTCGCGGACGAATTGCTTGTCGAACGACGGCGGGCTTTGGCCGACCGCGTACTCGTCGGCGGGCCAGAAGCGCGAGCTGTCCGGCGTCAGCACCTCGTCGATGAGGATGAGCCTGCCGTCGGGGAGTCGGCCCCACTCGAACTTCGTGTCCGCGAGCAGGATGCCGCACGTCGCCGCGTGCGTTCGCGCCTTCCGGTAGAGGTCCAGGCTCCGCCCGCGCAACTCGTCGGCGGTCGCTTCGCCGACCAGGCCCGTCATGGTCGCGAAGGAGACGTTCACGTCGTGTCCGGTCTCCTCCTTTGTCGCGGGGGTGAAGATCGGTTCGGGGAGTTGCTCCGCCTGGCGCAACCCCTCGGGGAGCGCGACGCCGCACACGGCGCGCGACCGCCGGTACTCCTTCCAGCCCGACCCGGCGAGGTAGCCGCGCACGACGCACTCGATCGGAACGACGTTCGCTTTCTTCACCAGGCACGTTCGGCCCGAAAGCTCGGGGCGCGAGGCGAAGGACGGGGGCATGGCGGCGAGGTCCGCGCTGAGGAGGTGGTTCTCCACGCCGAGGCGATCGAGCCAGAAGAGCGTGAGGGCCGTCAGGATTCGGCCCTTGTCCGGGATGCCCGTCGGCAAGACGTGGTCGAACGCGCTGATGCGGTCGGTCGCCACGAGGATGAGGCGGTCGCCGAGGTCGTACACATCGCGAACCTTGCCGTGCCGACAGGGGACGCCGGGGACATCACTCTGGAGTAGCGCGGACATGGCGGATCCTCAGTTTTCGGGACCAATACTTCGGCAGTATAGCCAAGTGTAGGGGCGTGCGAAGAGGGAGAAGCAGAATTCATCGTTCCGGGGGCTTGTCATCGATGGATCCTTCGGCGTAGACTCGATAGGGTAGGAAAAGTCTCGGGAGGTCCACCCGCGTGCATGTGACCATCGTTCCCTCGTCGCAGCCCGGACAGCTCTCGCAGCTGTTCACGAGCTACGTCGTCAACGGTCGCGTCGCCATCGACGCCGGCTGTCTCGACGGCGTCGGCAGCGTCGAAGACATGGGCCGCATCAAGCACGTCTTCCTGACGCACTCCCACCTCGACCACGTCGCCACGCTCGGCCCCTTCCTCGACGCGGTCTACGACGGCTCCGGCGACTGCGTACAAATCTACGGCAACGCCCACACGCTGGACTGCCTCCGCAAGGATATCTTCAACAATCGGCTGTACCCCGATTTCTTGCACATCTCGACGTTCCGACCGCCGTACCTAGTGTTGCACGAGGTGATGCCGGGCGTGGCCGTCGTGGCCGACGGGTTGCGGGTCACGCCGATCGAGGTGGACCACGTCGTCCCGACGCTCGGATTCATCATCGAGGACGACCACTCGGCCATCGTCATCCCCTCGGACACCGCCCCGACGGAGGCCATCTGGAAAGAGGCCGCCCGCCGGAAGAGCCTGGCGGCGGTGTTCCTCGAATGCACCTTCCCCAACGAGATGCGCTGGCTCGCCGAGATAGCCCGCCACCTGACGCCAGACCTCTACGCTTTGGAGATCGTCAAACTCGGCAGGCCCATGCGGTTCATCACGGTCCACGTCCACCCGCGCCACCGGGCCATCGTCGAAGCCGAGCTGCTCGCGAAGAAGCTGCCCGGCGTCGAGATCGGGGTGCCGGGGAAGACGTACACATTCTGACAAGGTGACAAGGTGACAAGGTGACAAGGTGACAAGGTGACAAGGTGACACGGCATGGTCTTCATTCGCTCCTGTTCACCTTGTCACCTTGTCACCTTGTCACCCGAGCGAAGCGAGTCACCCGATCGTGCCGGATTCACCGCCTGGGCGATTCGTAGAACACTCGCCGTCTGGGCAACCGGGGCGCTTTACCCTTGACGCTTTCGCTCCGCATCGCATGATGATGGTACAATTCATGCGATGAACCCCCGGAGCGCCGTATGTCTCGCCTGCTGTTGCCCTCGAGCCTGATCGTGATCGCCGGCTCTTTGGTTGCTCTGTGGGTGGGCCAACCCCAGGCAGCCGAGCGGCTCGCGCCGGTCGGCGATGCCACGAAGAAGGCACCCTTCGAGCCTCTCGGAGTGTCCTCTTGCGCCTCGATGGCGTGCCACCACGGCAACGGCGAGCGCGGCAGTGTGGGGAGCGAATACTCGACCTGGGTCGCCGTCGATCCACACGCCAAGGCGTATGGGTCGCTCTACAAGCCTGAGTCGATCCGCATGCACGAGATCATGGCGAAGGACGACAAGGTCTTGCTCGAGACGGGTGCCCACGGCAACCCGCTCTGCCTCCAGTGTCACGGCATGGGTAAGGCTGCCCCCGAGGCGCAACACGCCGACGGCGTCGGCTGCGAACGCTGTCACGGCAACGCCGAGAAGTGGAAGGCGACACACTATCAGAATGGCTTCGACCGCACGAAAGACGGGTTCGTCGATCTCCGAATGCTGCCCGTGCGCGTCGAGACGTGCGTGAAGTGCCATGTGGGGGACGCTTCGGGGGATGTCGATCACGACCTCATCGCCGCCGGGCACCCGCGACTGCGGTTCGAGTACGCGGCGTATTACGCCAACTACCCGAAGCACTGGGCAGAGGTCACGGAGGGCGAGAAGAAGAACAAGAGCAAGGACGACGAGGTCTGCGGCTGGCTCCTGGGGCAGATCGTGTCGGCGCGATGCGCCGCCGAGCTGCTGGCGCATCGCGCCACGAACAAGCCGGATAGCTGGCCGGAGTTCGCCGAGTTCGACTGCGCCGCGTGCCATCACGGCCTCGCGCCGCCAAACTTCCGCAACGAGCGTGACCTGGAACTCGCCAAGAAGGCGAAGCCCGGCGAGAAGATCCCACTCGGACGGATGCCCTACGGGACGTGGTACAACCCACTCCTGCCGACCCTCGCCGGGGCGACGAAGATCGATCGCGAGAAGTTCGATGCCTCCCGCGAACGGCTCGATAAGTTGATGCGCAAGAACGTGCCGAGCAAGGCGATGGTAAGCACGGAGGCCAAGACCTTCGCGGAGGAACTCCGGGTCTGGGAGAAAGCCGTCGCCGATCGTAGCTTCGACCCGACCGAGACGAGGGCGCTCATCAAGGTTTTGGCAGGGAGGAAGGATACGGTCGATTCCGGCTGGGACGGCGGCACGCAGGTCTACCTCGGCCTCGCGGCACTGCATCACGGGCTTATGGACCTCGACCAGAAGCAGAAACCTTTCCGCGAGCACTTGCTGAACATGCGAAAGACCCTCGGAGATGCGTACCCGAAGGGGGCGAAGGCGCGGCCACGCTACGATGTCCCCTCGGACTACCACCCGGCCCCGCTGACGACGAGCCTGAAGAAGATCCTCGAGCATCTGGAGAGCAAGAATGCGACCCGCGATTGACCTGCGCCGCTCGGCGCTGATCCTGACTGCTCTCGTCGCGGCGTGCTTCCCCGGCTGGCTCGTCGTCGGGTCTTTCGTCGAGCGCCCGGCAGAGGCGCAGGAGAAGGAGAAGCCTGCAAAAGAGGATAAGGTCGATGAGCCGATCACGAAGACGCCATTGCACCTCGGCGCGAGCAGTTGTAGCAATGCGGGGTGCCACGGCGGCAAACCGCCCGCCAAGTGGCCCCTGCCTCTTCTCTGCCAATGTAACGAACACACAGTTTGGGAGGAGAAGGATAAACACGCCGACGCCTACAACGTCCTCCTGCGTGATCGCGGGAAGCGTATGGGTGAGTTGCTCGGGTGTGACGTATCGAAAGATGCCAGGTGCCTGAGTTGCCACGCTGTCGTAGTCAAAGACACCGTCGGAATGATGGCAGGCAAAGAGATTCTCGTCAAAGCGGACAAGACTAAGAGTGCTTCGTTTGCCCTTACGGACGGTGTGAGTTGCACAGTTTGTCACGGATCCTATCTCGAGTGGGAAGAACGACACAAAAATGAGAATCGAGTGCCCGAGTGGCGTCCTTTGACACGCCTCCAAAAGGAAGTCCAGTTCGGCATGACCGACCTCTGGAACCCGGTCACTCGGACCAAGCTCTGCGCCTCGTGTCATATCGGCAACGCCGGCGATAACAAGACCCCTGCTAAGGTCGTCACCCACGATATGTACGCCGCCGGGCACCCTCCCTTGCCAGGCTTCGAGGCTGCGATGTTCAGTGATGAGATGCCACGGCACTGGGAATACATCGCCAAGAAGGACAAGAGGCTTTGGAAGGAGCAGGGCTACGACGGCAAGACGCGCGAGCCGACGCAGCTCTTGCTCGTCGGCTCTGCCGTCAGTCTCGGCGAGTCGCTGCGGCTGATCGCCTCCCAAGCCGAGGATTCGCTGAAGCCCGGTCGTGACCCAGAACTCGCAATGTTCGATTGCTACTCGTGCCACCACGAGATCCGCTCGCCGAGTTGGCGGCAGACGCGCACCCCGGTCGGCAAGGTCGGACGGGTGCCGATGCGGACCTGGCCCATCGACTTGGTCCGTCTGTCGGTGCATCACCTGGCGAAGGACAAGGACGGGGCCAAGGCCAAATTGGACGAGCTAGACGCTCACATGGTCGCGCTCCAAAAGGCGTTCACCAGCAAGCAGCTCGGCGACGCGGGCCAGATCATCAAGGAGGCGAACCTATTCGCGAAGTGGGCCGACAAACTGGCCAAGGAACTCCACGATTCTACGGTGGATGAGAAGGCGACGAAGAAGCTCTTCGACCTGCTGCCCGCGACGTTCGCGAAACAGACGCCGGATTACGACTCCGCGCGGCAGATCGCCTGGGGCTACGAAGTGCTGAGCCGGGATTTGGGGACGACCAAGGAGAAGGAACCCGCCGCCCTCGCGGAGTTGCAGAAGGTTCTCCTCCTCCGACTGCCCGCAGGCCGGATGAAAGCGGGAAAGAGTTCGATCGAGACGGAATTGGGCGATCGAATGAAGTTGCTCAACAACTACGATCCGGTGAAATTCCGCGAGTTGCTGGGGAAGCTGGGCAAGAGCGAGTAACCCTCTGGCCATAAGCCGACGGACTCCTTACACCACTCTCCAGCGACCCCTCGGACTCCCAAGGCAACCCCCGCCCGTGCTCATCGACCGCACTCACACACGCTGGGCCATCGTGACGTTCCTCCTGAGCGTTGGCGCGCTGGCCTTACGCGCCTGGCTCGGCTGGGACCGTCCCGGCGGGCTGACCGGCGGGACCACCGCCGGGCTGTGGTTCGGCGTCGCGGGGTCGTCGCTCATGATCTTCGCGGGTCTCCTCTCGGTCCATCGACGCTTGCCGGTCCGTCGCTGGCTGGGGAGTCGGCAAACTTGGCTCCGCGCCCACATATGGCTCGGCTCCCTCAGCGCGATCCTGATCTACTGTCACGCCGGCCCCCGGCTCGGCGGGCCGCTCGAGATCACCCTCTGGGTCGTCTTGACGATCACGATCGTCTCGGGGATCCTCGGCCTCGTCTTCCAGGCGGTCCTCCCTCGGCTCATCACCCAGCGCGTGCCGTTCGAGGCACCCTACGAACAGATCCCGCACCTCTGCCTGCGGATGCGCCAGGAGTCCGATGAGGCGCTCGAAATGGCGCTGGCCGTCCCCGAACTCGAGCCGGGCGTCGGCGACGAACTGCGCTCGCTGCATGGGGGCGTGCGGGACTTCCTCGCGGAGTCGTTCGACCGTCGCTCACCGCTGGCGGAGCCTTGGCAGGCCGAGCCGGTGTTCGACCGGGTTCGCCGCACGGCCAAACTCGAGGAGTCATCGCAAAAGTCTCCTCTCGCCAAGGCGATCGATCGGCTCGAGCGCCTGTGCA
>JANXSH010000674.1 GCA_025356615.1 Planctomycetia bacterium
CCGCTGGGCCGGTTCGACCGCAAGGAGGGCGGCGAGGTGAGCCGGTGGGCCAAGGATCGACAGGGGCGGCTTGGTCGTCGAGGCCGTCAGGCGGAACTTACCGATCGTGTGGCTTCCGCCGAAGCGCTGATCGAGGACGAAGGTGAGCGTCGTCCCCTTCGAGTGGCTGACGGGCGTTTTCAGCTCGAACATCGCTTCGCTCGGCTGGCCGGTTTTCCCGAAGATGGCCCAGCCTCTCGTCGGGACCGTGTTGTTCAGCGCGAAGTTGGGGTCGAAGGTCGCCTGGGAGAAGGACGCTTGGCCGCGATGCAGGCCGATGGCCGGGCCGACGCCTTTCATCCCGGTCTCGATCGCGTTGAGTTTCAGGTCGTTGAGGACCAAATTGCCGTTGGGTGCCCGGCCCGGCCCCATCGCGGGGAGACTCTTGTCCGGCAGCACTTCGAGGCGGATCGCGGTGAGGCCAGCGGCCTTCGTCGTCGCCGTGACGGTGTAGACATCCGTCACGCCGGGCTTGCCGGAGACGAGGATCGACCCGTCGGCCTGCTTCGTCAGCGTCGCCCCGCTCTTCGCGGTCATGCTCACCAGGTCGAGCGGCGTCCAGACGGGCCGGCGCGAGAAACCCGCCTCCCAGCCGGGGAGTCGGCTCGGGATCGTCTTCTCGTAGGCGGCGAGGGCGTCGGCCTTCTTCTTGCCCTCGATGACGAGGTCGGCGTAGTCCTCCTGTGCGGCCTCGATGGCCTCGAGGCCGCCCTTGATCTCCTTCTCGGTCGGCATGCGCGAGAGGAAGGCGAGGTAGAGCGTCTCGACGACCTTCCGCGAATCCTTCTCCTTGCGGAGGAGGTCGGCGAGGCGGTTGTTCGGATCCTTGATCGCCTCGCCGACGACGGGGCCGTTGACCAGGTTCAGCACCGGCCCGAGTTGGACGCCGCCGACGCGCTCGCACTCGCAGGCGCTCTCGCGCGGCGGCTTGCCGAACAGGTCGAGGAACCCGCCCGGAGCGTCGATGGCGCTGTCGAGCAGCTGCGCCGCCCGCGCACCCGGAGGCAAGCCCGGCAACAGGCTCTTCGAGCCGGTCGCGCGGTGGATGGCGTCGTAGAGGACTTCGGCGGGCAGTCGCCGGACGATGGCGTGGCTGTAGTTGATCTGGTCGTCGGCGTTCCAGCGGTTCGCGGCGACCGAGTGCTGATACGTTCGCGACTTGCAGATGAGCTTTATCATGTGCCGAACGTCGAAGTTACTCTTCACGAACTCCGTCGTAAGGTCGTCGAGGAGCTTGACATTCGTCGCCGGGTTGCCCGCGCGGATGTCGTCGATCGGCTCGATCAGCCCGACGCCGAGCATGTAGGCCCAGAGGCGGTTGACGTAGCTCTTCGCGAAGTGCTGGTTCTCCTTCGACGTGATCCACTTGGCCACCTGCGTGCGGCGCGGAGCCTTGGCGTCGGCCAGATCCTTGTGCGAGTAGGGGAAGAGCGCCTGGCTCACCTGCCCGGTGCGGACGTGCGTGATCTCGCCGGCGGTGGCGTCGGAGATGACCTCGACGAGGGGCTGTGCCCCCTCGACATCGGTGCCGCCGACCTTCTGCCCCTTGTAGCGGGCGTCCTCGGCCCGACCCACCTGGGCGAAGTACGCCGAGAGCTGGTAGTAGTTGTCCTGCGTCCAGCGCTCGAACGGGTGGTCGTGGCACTTGTTGCAGTTGAATCGGACCGCGAGGAACAGTTGCGTCGTGTTCTCCATGACGGCGTCCGCCGAGCGGAGAACCTTGTAGTAGCTCGCCTGCGGGGCATCGACGTTGGAGCCGGTCCCGGTGAGGATGCTGTAGGCGAACTTGTCATACGGCGTGTTCGCGGCGACCTCCTTGCGGATCCACTCGCGGAACTTGCCCGCGCCGACGGGGCCGAGGAACTTCCGGTTCACCTGCAACAGGTCGGCCCACTTGTTCGTCCAATGCTCGATGAAGTCTTCGCTCAGGACGAGCGTGTCGATCAGCTTCTCGCGTTTCGCCCTGGCCGGGGCCTTGTCCGCGAGGAAGGCCCGCGTCTGTTCGACCGTCGGCACCGTACCCGTCAGGTCGAGGTAGACCCGGCGGACGAATTCGCTGTCGGTGCAGACATCGCTCGGCAACACCTTGACCTGCTCGAGCTTCTCGTAGACGAGTTTGTCGATCCAGTTGAAAGGCTCTACGGGCTTCCAGGCGAAGCCCGTGCGGTCGCCCATGACGATGAGCGTCGTGGCGGCGTAGGTCCCTTCGTAGCGGGCCATGACGGTCGTCTCGCCCCGGCGGATGGCGGTGACGGTGCCCTGGCGATCGACGGTGGCGACATCGGTGTTGCTCGAGTCGAGGAACGCCTCGACGGAGACATCGCGAGTCGTCCCGTCGAGGTAGGTCGCGAGGACGGCGAGCTGTTGCTTCTGGCCGGGCAAATTGATGACGGCCGAGCCGGTCGTGATCTCGAGCGACTTGACCTTCGGCGTCTTCAGGTCGAGGACGACGCCGGAACCGATCCACTCCTTGATGATCTCGTAGTACGGCTCGCCGGGCGTCGTGAGGACGCCGCCGGTGTGCGGGACGCCGCCGGAGGTCTTCAGGAGCATGAGGCTCGCGTCCGGGGCGGCGCGGGTGATACGCCGCGCGGACAGGTCGTCGGTGAAGGAGCGGTGGTCGAAGAGCGGGTCGTAGCCGCGGAGCGAGAGCTTGAAGCCGCCCCGACCCGCCTCGGCACCGTGGCACGTCCCGGCGTTGCAGCCCGCGCGCGAGACGATCGGCATCACGTCGCGGACGAAGCTGATCTCTTGCTTGTCCTTCTGTCCCTTGACCTCGATGGGGATGGTCAGGGTCTTCCCCGCGAGGCCGACCTCGATCGCGCCGGAGCCGTCGGCCAGGGGTCGGATCAGCCCGGTCGGGCTGACCGAGACCACCTTGGCGGGAGATTTCAACGCGACCATCCGTGTCACGTCGATTCGTTCGCCACTCTCCAGGATGCCGGTGAGGACGAGTTGGGAATAGGTGAACGGCGTCCCGAGGCTGACCTTCGCGGGGCGTGCCTCGATCTTGGCGAGTTTCGCGCCGACGGGCAACGTCTCGGTCGCGGCCTGGGCAGGGCCGACGAGGAGGGCCATGGCGAAGGTAAGGAGGAGCGGATATCTCATGGATCGTGTCTCCGGGAGTAGCAGAGGTAGGAGTTAAGCGGATGGCGAGCGGCCCCTGTCAAGGGGCTGGTTCTGGTGGTTCCGAACCAGTCCCTTG
>JANXSH010000688.1 GCA_025356615.1 Planctomycetia bacterium
CGCTGCTCGTGCGGACGCTGGCGCAGGTGCTGAACCTGAAGTTCAACCGCATCCAGTCCGGACCTCATGCCGTCGGACATCATCGGGACGAACCTCATCAACGAGTCGGACGAGGGCAAGCGCGTCTTCAGCTTCCAGGCCGGCCCGATCTTCTCGCAGATCGTCCTCGCCGACGAGATCAACCGCGCCACGCCCAAGACGCAATCCGCCCTCCTCGAGGCGATGCAGGAACACTCGGTCACGGTGGCCGGCACGATCCACCAACTCGAGGAGCCGTTCTTCGTCATGGCGACGCAGAACCCCCTCGAGCAGGAAGGGACGTATCCTTTGCCCGAGGCGCAGCTCGACCGCTTCTTCTTCAAACTGGTCGTGCAATACTCGGGCCGCGAGGAGATGGCGACGATCATCGACCGCACGACGCGCAACGAGTGGCCGAAGGTCGAAAAGATCATCGACGGCGACGACATCCGCCGCTACCAGAAGCTCATCCGCGAGGTCATCGTCGCGCCGCCGGTGCAGGACTACGCCATCCGCCTGGTCATGGGCACGCACCCCGGCGGCCCCTTCGCCGCCGGCAGCACCAACAAGTACATCCGCTGCGGTGCCAGCCCGCGCGGCGCGCAGGCGATCGTCCTCGGCAGCAAGGTCCGCGCGATGCTCGAGGGCCGCGTCAACGTCAGCTTCGAGGACATCCGCAAGATGTACCTCCCCGCGCTGCGGCATCGCATCTTGCTCAACTTCGAGGCCCAGGCGGAGAACATCCCCTCGGACGTGGTGTTGGAGGAGATCCTGAAGGACGTGAAGGAGCGCGTCACCGACGCGCCGACGACGCGGAAGTGATGGAAGCGCGAGAGCACCACCCATTGCAATGGGTGGGCTTGGGTTGGTGGCGCTTCTGACGAACCTACCATCGGAGTTTCACCCATGTCCGACAACCACGACGACAGCGGCAAGACCGGCGCGTTCTTCCTCGGCATGCTCCTCGGCATGCTCCTCGCAGGTGGCGCGGCGGGGACGTTCTTCGTCACCCAGAGCCGTCACCAGGCGAGGCAGGCCGAGGCGGCAATGGAGGAGGCAATGATGGAGGCCCACATGGCCCGCGAGGAGGCGGAGGAGGCCCGCAAAATGACCGAGCGTGCCCGCGCCGCCGAGGCCGCACGCAAGGCGAAGGAGTGACCCCATGCCCGACGCCCCCCCGCTCCTCGACCCCGACTTCCTCGCCCGGCTGGAGCAGCTGGAGTTGGTGACGCGCAAGATCTTCGCCGGCCGCATGAAGGGCGAGCGGCGCAGCAAACGCAAGGGCCAGTCCGTCGAGTTCGCCGACTACCGCAACTACGTCATCGGCGACGACCTGCGCTTCCTCGACTGGAACCTCTACGCCCGGCTCGATCGGCTCTTCATCCGCCTGTTCATGGAGGAGGAAGACCTCCATTTCTACGTCCTCATCGACAACAGTCTGTCGATGGACTTCGGCTCGCCGACGAAGCTGCACTACGCCCGCCAGATCGCTGCGGCGCTCGGCTTCATCGGCCTCGTCAACCTCGACCGCGTCGTCGTCAAGACCTTCAGCGACCGCCTCGCCCCCGGCCTACCGGCCCTGCGCGGCCGGCGCAGCACCTGGCGGTTGCTCGACTTCCTCGGCAAGCTCGAGCCGGCCGGCCCGAGCGACATGGCAAAGGCGCTCCGCACCTTCAGCCTCGAGGCGAGCGGCAAGGGCATCGTCGTCGTCCTCAGCGACTTCATGGACAAGGGCGGCTACGCCGAGGCGCTGCGCTACCTCGTCGTCCGCCAGATGGACGTGTATATCATCCAGATCTTCTCGCAAGAAGAACTCGACCCCGACCTGACCGGCGACCTGAAACTCGTCGATGTCGAGGACGCCGACGCCGCCGAGGTGACGGTGACGATGCCGCTCTTGCGCCGCTACAAGGAGAACCTCGACGCCTTCCGCTCCGAGCTGCACGACTTCTGCGTCCGGCGCGGCATCAACTCGCTGTTCACCAGCACCGACGTGCCGTTCGACCGGCTCGTCTTGACGTATCTGCGGCAACGGGGGTTGGTGAGGTGACGACGACCTCACGAGCAAGTGCATGCGCGTTACTTCTTCGGGAACGTAATCCCGAACTCTCGCTCGAAGACCTTGCGCCCCTGTTCGAGCGCCTTGATTGCCTCGGGTCGTTCACGACTTAGCTCGTTCTTGGTGCCATTCCGCGCGACCGATTGGTCGAGCGCTGTAACGACTCGAAGCATGCAGTCCTCACACTCGGCGAGGTGTGACTTCTCGGCAGGGGTTAGAGGAATCCCCGTCGTCAACTTCAGAACCAGATCATCGCACATTAGATCTTTTTCTCGCATCGTCATACCAATTCCTCCTGATGGAGTCTACTCGATCGGTCATGGGGCGACTCGGAGGTCGTTTCCATACTGTAACAAGGCTCGAATCCATTCGCGGACGGCTCGGGTGAAGTATTCGCGCATCTGCATTTCCAGTTCGAGCGTGTCTGCGGGATGTGGCTCGGTGAACAGCAAGCGGACCAGAACGGGCTTTGGCGCGATTCGCTTGTCCGGCTGTCCTCGGAGACAGAATCCACTCCAGAGCAACCCGCCCAGAACCTCCTCCGCTTCCTTCGTAGATACCCATTCGGTCAGGATGCACAGGAACGAAGGGTCGAACAGCCATTCTTCGGCAATCGATTGGGCGTCACCGATCACGTTGTTCGGGCAATCGTGGGATGGCATTTCCAGTCCGCCGAACCACTTGTCGTTCCAGACGGCCATCTTCCCTCTCCCCAACTCGTGCCGATTACTTTATACCTTAGAGTACCACGGCGGTTACGGATGAGCAACGCCTGGCGTTCGTAGATGGCCCGCATCTGAGGATCACATGCCCCTCCCCCCACTCCCGACCCGCCCGCGCGTCCGCCAGGGGCTGTGGTTCCCCCTCAGTCTCGGCGTCCTCGTCTTGCTCGCGCTGCCCGGCGCGGTCCTGCTCGCGCTGAGCCTGCTCGGGCGAGAGTCCGCCGCCAACGGCTGGTTGCGCACCAACTTCAGCCTCAGCTACCACAACCCGCTGCCGGTGCCAGCGGCGATCTTTTTGTTCCTCATCCCGCTCGTCCTCGTCTTGTTGTACTTCCTCAAGCTTCGTCGCAAGGCGACCGAGGTGCCCAGCACGTTCCTGTGGCGCAAGAGCATCGAGGATCTGCACGTCAACAGCCTCTTCCAGTGGCTGCGCGACAACGTGCTGTTGCTCGTGCAACTCTCCGTCGTGCTGCTGCTGATCTACTCGGCGCTCGCCTTCCAGGTCCACGGGCGATCGACGACGCCCGGCAGGTATTTCATCCTCCTGATCGACAGCAGCGCGAGCATGTCGGTGACGGATGTCGCGCCGAGCCGCCTCGATGTCGCGCGCACCGAGGCGCTGAACGAGATCGACTCCCGGCCCGAAGGCGACACGGGCATGGTGATCGAGTTCAACTCGCGGGCGGCGATCCTCCAACCCTACACCCGCGACAAGGCGCTGTTGCGGGCCGCCGTCCGGCGCATCAGCCAGACGAGCCGGGTGACGCGCATCGACGAGGCGTTGTCCCTCGCCGACAGCCTCGCCAACCCGCTGCGTTCGGGCGAAAACGAGGCCGTCCGACCCACCGGGGAGAATCCCGCTGAGGCGCGGACGTATGTCTCGGCGGACGGCATCCTGGCGGAGGTCCATCTCTTCTCCGACGGGCGGTTCCCCGAGGTGGCGGGGTTCACGGCAGGCAACCTGTCGATGGTGTTCCACCGGATCGGCGCGCCGGGGACCGACGCGGTCAACAACGTCGGCATCGTCAACTTCAGCGCCGTCCGCGACGACAAGGACGGCTCGAAGTTGCAAGTCTTCGTGCGGACCTTGAACTTCCGCAAGGAACCCGCCGACATCACGATCGAACTCGAGTGGCGCGTCGCGGGGCAGGCCGACTTCAAGATCAAGGAGCAGAAGGTCCGCCTGCCGGGTCGCTTCCTCGAGAAGCCCGACCCGGAGAAGAGTAAGGTCACGCGCGACAACCCCGGCGAGGCCGCCGTCACCTTCGACCTGCCCGACATCGACTAGGGGTCGGACATCCTACTCCACGCCCGGCTCAAGGACCACCGCGACCAGTTCGCCCTCGACGACGAGGCGTGGCTCGTCGCCGGGGTCGTCCGCAAGGCGCGCGTGCTGATCGTGACGCCCGGCAACGAGGTCTTGCGGAACTTCTTCGACCTCGAGGACACGGCGCGCGTCGCCACGGTCAAATACCTCACCCCGGCAGACCTGGGCGATACCGCGAAGTATGGCCGGCCCGCGAGCGCCGGAGAGTTCGACCTCGTGATCTTCGACCGATGCGAGCTGGCGGACGAGAAGGCGATGCCGCAGGCGAATGCGTTCTATATCGCCTCCGTGCCTCCGCCCTGGGTGCGCAAGGAGATGCCCGCGCTGAAGAGCGCGGTGATTCGCAACCCCACCTCCTCGCACCCGCTGATGCGCGACCTCAGCGGCCTCGACGAGATCGCCTTCAGCGAGGCGTTCCGCTTCGACCTGCGCGACTCCAAGGTTCCCGCGCGCGTGCCACGCCTACTGGAGGCGGATCGCGAGACGGCATTGTTGTTCGAGCTGCCGAGGCGATCCTTCAAAGATTTGGTGCTGACATTCCCGCTGGTCAACGACAAAGGCGAGTGGACGACGAACTGGAATCTCAAACTCAGCTTTCCGGTCTTCCTGCGGAACGTACTCTATCAACTCGGCAACGTCAACGACGCGGCCGCCGAGGAGACGATCCAGCCGGGCCAGGTGAAGGTGTTGCGTCCCGAAGGCTCGCCAGAACGCATCGAGGTGGCCGAGCCGGGCAAGGGTTCGCGGGCAGTGGCGCGGGGATCGAGCGTCGAATTCGTCTACCAGAACACCGAGAAAATCGGCGTCTACCAGGCGACCTGGACGGGCGGTGGCAGGGCATTTGCTGTCAACCTCCTGGATGCGGAGGAGAGTAACACGCAGCCGCGCGACGAAATCAAGATCGGCGAACAAAATATCGAGGCAGACCAGACGCGGTTGCAGTCCTATGATACTTGGAAGTGGGTCGCGCTGGCCGCGCTGGTGCTGCTGGTGCTGGAGTGGGCGGTCTATCACCGGCGCGTGTGGTTCTGACGAGACACCATGAAAATAAAAAACGACAAACCGGCGGCCATGAAGACCCGGTCGTTCATGAAGTATCGCTCGTTCATCGCCGGTCACTACGACGGCATGGCCGGGGCGCTGACCGGCTTCACCGGCCTGGTCACGGGGCAC
>JANXSH010000703.1 GCA_025356615.1 Planctomycetia bacterium
GGATAGACTCGTTTGTTCACACCTGCACACATGATTACGCCCATTGCCGCGAAAACTCACGAATGTTCTTGCCGCAAGGACCGTATTCTCCGATAATCGCCAGCGCGTCCAGACCAGTTAACTTTTCAGACACCCTCTGAGTCGTATCTTTCGTCGATGGCGTGGCTTCACACTCATCGAACTACTCGTCGTCATCGCGATCATCGCGATCCTCATCGGCCTGCTCCTCCCTGCAGTCCAGAAGGTTCGCGAAGCTGCCGCTCGTATGAAGTGCAGCAACAACCTCAAGCAACTTAGCCTGGGCACGATCAATGCCGCTGACACGAACAACACGAATCTTCCGCCTTCGATCGGCCTGTATCCCAGTACCGGATCCCCCGCGCCGCGCAACTCCGACGGCGGGCTTTTCCTGCACATCCTTCCGTACATCGAGCAGGACAATCTGTACAAGGCGTCCTTGGCCACTCCAGAACCGAATGATCGAAACGGGGGACTCCCGACCTACTCGCAGTGGACTACTCCGATCCAGCAGTCACACGTGAAGGCCTACATCTGTCCTTCGGACTACACGCAGAGTGACGGGAGTCCAGGCCACGCCAGTTATAGCAACAACGGGCAGATTTTCCGCCACAACTACAACTGGGGTAGAGGTCTCTCCCGCTATCCGGCCACGATCCAAGACGGAACCTCGAACACCATCTTCTTCACGGATAAGCTGGCCCAGTGCAACTCCGGGCAATACCCGAACAACTACTGGCCGGACTGGGGTCCCGTCATTTCCTCCGACGATGTGGGAGATCCCGTCGGGCCGAACGCCCCGATCTTCCAGTCTCAGCCGACTGTGGCGGCGAGCAGTTCCCAGGCGAACTGTAATGGGGGTATCGCCAGTTCCCCCCACTCCGGCGGCATCAACGTCGCATTGGCCGACGGTAGCGTTCGCTTCGTCAGCCCGAGCGTCAGCTCACCGACCTGGTGGGCTGCTATGACCCCTGCGGGCAACGAAATCCTCGGGTCCGATTGGTAACGGTTTCGATCCGGCGAAATGCGAGTTAGGTCGCCTCCAACCTCGAGGTCGGAGGCGACCTGCGTGAGTTCTCCGATCTGCGGATCGGACCTGGTTTCAATCAACAATAATGGGGTTCGTATGCGCCTCCTTCTCCAGCAGGGTGTGCGAGGGTGGATAGGGCTTTCCGTCCTCATCCTCGCCTTGTTTACCCTCGGGTGCGGTTCGCCGATCGGAACGGTCACCGGCACGGTCTATTACAAGAATGTCCCGCTCAAGGGCGGCAACGTCACCTTCGTCAGCTCCGACAAGACCAAGAGCCTGATTTCGCCGATTGCCGAAGATGGGAGCTACCGTATCGAAAAAGTGCCCATCGGAGTCGTCAAGGTCATGGTCGAAACGAAGTCCCTGGATAAGAAAGCGAACCTTCGTTCGAGCCAGCCGCCCGCCGGAATGAAGGGAGGAAATCGAGCAGCGACCGACCCCAAGGAAATGGCCCGTCGCTACGTCCCCATCCCCTCGAACTACTCGGACGTGGACAAATCGGGGTTGGAATATACCGTGCAGGGCGGAAGCCAGACCCACGATATCAAATTGCCTAATTAATGCTACTGTAGTCGATTGAGGAGCCGCGATGCAACGCGGAGCGTGAGACACGCTCTGCGTTGCGTCGCGGCTAAACGAATCCAGTAGAAACCTTCGGGGTAACTACCAGGAACGTCGAGTTTCAGAGTCCGATATTGGGATTCGAGGGTGAGGTCTTGCCCTGCCGGGGTTAGATCGCTCTTGCTCGAGGTGGACCACAATGCAGGACACCACCGGCCAAGTCGATTCCGGCTCACCCCCGACCTCTTCGCCGTTGGGGCTACCCACCTCTTCCATGCCTCCGCCCAAACGGCGAAGGCCGATACGCATTCTCCTTGCTCCTCTCTTGTTCGTGAAGGCTAGACCGAAAAGGGCGCTCGCTATATTTGCCCTGGTCGTCCTTATTGCGATCATGACGGGTGTTTCCGGCCTATTCCTTTGGGTCGAACACCATCTCGGTGCGGCCCGCCGGGCCGTTGATCGCGGCCACAATTCTGTTGCGATCCGACACCTCCTGATTTGCCGACGGTTCCGCCCGGACCATCCTGAAGTCCTCTTGCTGAGCGCTCGGGTGGCTCGGTCCAGCGGAGCCTGGGATGAGGCCAACAAGTTGCTCGATCGCTACTGGGTGTTACGAGGTGACGACGAGGAGTTGGTGTTGGAGCGACTGTTGCTCCGAGCCACCCAGGGAGAGGTGGAGGCGGCGAGATGGTTGTTCAGAACACACATCGACCCGAATGACTCCGTGGCACCGAGGGCGCGAGAGGCCGTCGTCGCCGGCCTGCTCTATCGCTTCCGCCTGGTAGAGGCCGAAAAGCAGATCGATCGCTGGCTGGAGACCGATCCCGACAGTACCCAGGCACTGCTCGCCCTGGCCAAACTGCATGACCAGCGTGATCGCACCGACGAAGCTCTCCAAACGTATCGCCACATCCTCGAAATCGACCCCGAACACGAACTGGCGCGGATGCGCATGACGACGATTCTCCTCCTCTCGAGGCAGGGCGAGGAGGCGCTTCCCCACCTGGAGTTCTTGCGCCGTCGCCT
>JANXSH010000704.1 GCA_025356615.1 Planctomycetia bacterium
CGCAGTTTCTCGACCGCCCGAGTGATCGCGTCGGGGTCGTGGTCACGCTCCAGCACGGCGAGGAGGTGGGGATGGAACGACTGCCCACCCAGGCTGACGCGATCGACGCCGAAGGCCGAGAGGACGGCCATGCGGTCCTCCGTGAGCGATTCGGGGTTCGCCTCGATGGTATATTCCCCTCCCGGCTCGAGGAGGAAGTGGCGGGCGATCAACGCGAGGAGGCGCTCGAGCTGCGGCGGGGCGAGGTGGGTCGGCGTGCCCCCGCCGAGGAAGATCGTCCCGACAGGCTGGGGGCCGGACGAGCGGGAAAGCTCGGCCCCCAGCGCGGCGAGGTAGTCGTCGATGCGATCGTCCTGCCCGGCGGCGACGGCGAAATCGCAATAGCCGCAGTGGTGCCGGCAGAACGGCACATGGACGTAGGCCGAACGAGGGACCAGCCAGGGCGGCGCGTCATTCGGGGGCAGCGGCGGCCCCCTTGATCGTGGTCTTCGGGTCGCTCTTGAAGAGGGCTTTGCTCGGAGGAGCGTTGCTCGTCAGCCAGTCGTTGAGTTCGTTGAATTTGCTAAGGTTATTGTCTTTCTCGAGGTCGCTGAGGACCTTGCTTTGGCACTCCTGGATCGCATCCTGGACGTACCGGGGTGCCTTGACGCTGGCCTTGAGTTCGTCGAGCGCTTCGTTCAATCGGGCCGCATCGACCTTCCAGGGCCGGAGACGCTTGATAGTCGGCTCGACTCGATTTCCGTTGCCTTGCTTTCCGAACTCGATCACCGTGGAGACGATCGCGCCCATCGCGTAGTCCATCTGGATGTCGGCGAGTTTCGCGGACGCCGCTCCCATGCGGGCCAGGCCGATGGTGGCTTCGATGCGCTCGGTGAGGCGCGGCGCGGGCGCTACGTCGGTGTCTCCGCCCGCAATCCGAGCGAGTACGAGGATGGGCCGCTTATCGCCGACGACCGGCTGGCCGGCCGAGGCGAGAACGATAATGGCCTGCTGGCGGAGCATCTTGTACCCTTCGACCTCTTGGCGCGAGGTCGCTTTGGGGAAGACGACCTTTTTTTCGATCTGGTCGATGGCCTTCACTAATATCTTATCCATCGTCTCCGCCTTGAGCAGCGGGGGAGCCTGGGTCGGCAAGGAGAGCAGCGAGGCGAGGCAGCGATACAGCCAGTAGCGGTGCCCGTCCGTCATCTTGGGGTCGGCGATCAAAGTCAAGCAGGTCTCGGCAAGGAGTTCGGCGTTGCCGTCGGCGAGGCGAGGCTGGGTTTCCTCGATCCAGGTCTTCTCGGCGAGGAGCATGCCGCGTTCCATTCGCCGCTGAGGGATCGTCGCCAGGATGCGGGCCGCGTTGATCCCGGCGATCGGCTTGCCGGTAGGGTGTTGGATGATCTCGACGCAGCGGGCGATCACTTCCTTGCACAGGAGCTGGATGAACGCGTTCGTTGCAGGTCGGCCTCTCTGGTAGGTCGCCAGATTCGAGCTGAATTCATCGACGACGGCGTTGACTTTGCCCACTTCCGGCTTGCTGACCGTCCGCCAGTAGAGCGGGTAGACGAGCATGCGCGCCTGGTCGTTGATCGCTTCGACGTGTGCCTTCTCTTTAGGGTTGGCGCTGACATCCCCCTTTCGAAGATCCTTTCGCATGTCGCTCGAAGCGCGAATCTTCTTCTCGAACTCGATCTCTCCGTCTTCAGGGCGTTGCCCCAGCGCTGAACCGATCAGCCCGAAGGCCACCAGAGCGAACAGGGTGAGGTGGACAGGATGGGAGCGCATGATGGGGGTCTCGTTGGAAGCGTTTCTCTGTCGTAGGGTGGGTCGAGCGAAGCGAGGCCCACCAGTTTGTCAGTGAGTGGTGGAGGGTGAGGGCGATGGTCCATAGTGAGAGCCTATCACTCGAAGACACAGCCTGTCAACGGCTCCGCACCTGAACATGCTTCGAGAGATGGTGGCGACCCGCATTGGTGGTGCCCGCGCTCCGCTCGACCCACCCTACAACACCTGAGACGACGAGACGTTGGCGTTCATCGCCGGAGGGTGGACAGCGTCCGCGTCTCCAACCGGAGGTGCAGGTCGCGGCGCTCGGCGGGGGTGAGTTGGTCGATACCGAGGCACGTCTCGGCCGCGTTCAAGGACTTTTGGGCGGGGTGGCTCTGCCCGAGTTGGTTCCAGACGAGGTGCAGATACCACCACGGGCGGGCCTCGGAAGGCTCGAGCAGGCGGGCGATGGTCAGTTCGGCGGCGGACTTGCACAGGAGTTCCTCGGCGCGGGCCTTCGCGGTCGGCCCGCCGGCCTCGAGGCGCTTGACGGCCAGCAGGTGTAGGCCGATGCCCCGATGGAGGCGCTCGCCGTACTCGTCGCCGAGGCGCTCGCCGATCTCCATGAGCCGGGTGTGGCAGGCGACGAGGTGGTCGTCGGCGAGACGCTGGTTTTGCTGCACGGCGACGACGAATTGCTCGAGCTGCGAGCGGGCCTCGGTGTGCCGCTCCAGGCGAGAGAGCACCTCGGCATACGGCATGCGCACGAGGAAATGTTCGGGACGAGCCTTCAGATAGGCCGCGAGTTGGGGGACCGACTCGCGGTCCTGCCCGAGGGCGAGGTGGGCCGCCGCGAGACTCAGCCGAGCGCGGACGAAGGCGGGGTCGAGTCGAAGGGCCAGCCGAAACTGGCCCACGGCCTCGTCGAGGCGATCCGCGTCGAGCGCCTCCTGCCCCTTCTGCCACGCCTGGACGGCGACGGGCGGCGGGGCGGCTTCGGCGGGAGCGGTCAACACGAGCGCTATCAATAGCGTGGAAGGAGTGAACATGATGGCGAGCCTCGCCAGGCGGGAGGGGTAGGTGGGATGTACCTTCTTTATCGCCTTCGAGGGCCGTGCGGGTTGATCCAAAACTAAAGACTGCGAAGGGAGGCAAGCGGGCGGGACTGCGGGGGATGGGGGCCGGCGCTCCCAGAGCGCCGGCCGAGGAAGGGGTCAGGGAACGATGAACTTGATCGGGATGTGGTGTCCGCGACCGGACAGCGTCTGACCGCGGTAGGTCACCTCGACCCTGTACTGGTTCGGGGCGTACTTCGAACCGAGGTTGGCGAAGACCACTTTCCCGGCCGAGTTGGTCTTCAGGGTGATGACGTAGCCGTTCGGAGCGATAAGGCGGACGCGGAGGTTGGGGATCGGCGGCCCGTCGCTCTTGGGTGAGCGGGACACGGTGACGGTCACGCTGACATACACGCCGAGGCCGGCGGCGACGGCCCGTCCGGGCGTGGCGAGGGTCACGACGGCGATGGCGACGGCGACGATCGAGGCACATTTCCAGGACTTCATCGGATGCTCCTATCGAGGTTCGGCCGGGCGACGTACCACACGGCAGTTGATGCCGGCCTTCACAGGAACAATCACGAAAGGGGAGTGGAGTTGGGGCGATTTTCGATGAAAGAGGCCGAATCCGCGCTAGCCGTCCGCCTTGGGGATCGGCTTGGGAGCCTTCGGTAAGAGGCGGGCGCGCGACTGGTCGCGGAAACTCTGGAGGATCTGGATCGTCGAGGCGTCCTTCTTCGGTTGGCCCGGTCGCTGGGCCTCCGCCAGCAGTCGGACTGCCTCACGCTCTGCGAATTCATACGCCCCTTGGCGGAACATCAGGGTCATCTTCGCCATGGCGACCTGGAATGGATCGTCCTTTCTCGCTTCGGCTTCCTCCAACAGTTGGGAAGCCAGACTCGATTCGCTGTCCCGCGCGATCGCGAAGTAGGTCCACCACGCGGACGGGAAGATCGGCTCAGAGGGTGTCTGAAAAGTTAACTGGTCTGGACGCGCTGGCGATTATCGGAGAATACGGTCCTTGCGGCAAGAACATTCGTGAGTTTTCGCGGCAATGGGCGTAATCATGTGTGCAGGTGTGAACAAACGAGTCTATCC
>JANXSH010000735.1 GCA_025356615.1 Planctomycetia bacterium
GGTGCGACTCCCTGCGACGACGGGTAGATCGTGGCGGTGAAGGTCACGGCCGTGCCGAACAGCACCGAGGGGTTGCTCGATGCGAGCATCTCCGTGACGGTCCCGATCTGGACCGTCACGGTGAGGGCCGTCGAGGTGCTGCCGGTGTGGGTGGCGGACCCACTGTAGACTGCCGTGAGGGAATGGCTGCCGACGGAAAGGGTTGCGATACTGAACACGGCCTGCGTGCCATTCGTCCCCGTGCCGAGGGCGACGGAACCCAACGACACGTTGCCGTCCATGAAGGTGACGGTCCCCGTGGGCGTGCCGCCGAAAGTGGAGGGGCTGACCGTCGCGGTCAAGGTGATCGTCTGCCCGGCGAACGAGTTCGAGGTGTTGGCGGTGAGGGTCGTGGTGGTCGAGGCCATCGCGACGAAGCCGGCGTCGAGGGTCGCGGTCGGGTTGGCTCCCCCTAGAGTGCCGACGGCGCGGTTGGTCGTTGGGTCGAAATCACTGTCCTTGGTTCGGTCGATGCCCTGGCTTGCTGCAGTGAGCATTTTTGTCTGAGGTGGTGTAACGGACACATAGTAACTGCCGAGCGGCACCGACAGGAATTCGTAGTTGCCAAGCGCGTTGGTCTGGCTAAATCGGATCGAGCCATCAGCAAGCGTGAGATTGACCGCGACGTTGGCAAGTATCGCCTCGCCTGTGTTCTGAATGCCGTCACCGTTGCTATCGTTCCAGGCGCGGCCCCTGACCGCTCCTGGTGCTTCCATTGCCCACCAAGCGATGGAGTAGTCAACTGGGGGAGTACTGCTACCAGAGTATTGGGCCCAGAATTCGTATTCCGCATCGCCAGGCGGTAGTTTGAAGAAGATGTGTTGCACGCTGTCGAAACTTATCGATGATGCGACGGCATCGCGGATCGATGTCGAACCTTTCGGGAGGAGGAAGAGTTCTAGCATGGCGAGCGGTTGGGAAACGAAGCTTTCGCCAGCGTCGTATTGAGTGTTGGAATTGGTATCTGTCAAAATCACCCGGCGGTCCCAGGCCATCGTCAGGGAGACATAGCTACCGCCCTTCAGTTTGTTAGCGAACCCATACTTATGCACGCCCTCCGGCGTGTTGGCGTTCAAGTGCTCCAGATCCCACCCGATCGCAGGCTTGTTGAGACCAACGCCTTGCTCACCGGGGGCGTACTGCTTGAGGGCTCGCTTGGCATTGAGTTGGCCGACGCCCATCTCTTCGTCCAGTGAGTTCCACTTGCCGTCAGGGTTGTCCGCGCTGTCACGGGCGTCCGAATCGAGCCACGTGCTTGTGCCGTCCTTTTTCAGGATCGTCTTTTCCATGCCGAGAAGCAGACCGTCCCCGGTGTCCTTGAGCTTATCCGCCGAGTTCATGAGGACGGCCTTGATGACCTCGTGCCGGGTGGCGCGATGATTCAAGGCAGACCAGCTACCTCCGCCTGGTTTATCTCTTTCCTTGGCGTATTCGTGCAGCAGGGCCGCAGTGGCGGCCACATGTGGAGCGGCGTAGCTCGTGCCGGAAGCCAGCTCGTAACCGCCTCCGACCATGGGTACATTGATGCCATCGCCGGGTGCCACGAGATCGACGGACCTGCGAAGTCCCGCTGCGTCTTCCAACGTGTTGTTACGAGGCGATAGTTGTCGGAAGACGCCCGCCGAGTCTTTCATTGTTCTGGCAACCGTCAGACCGTTGTATTCGTCAGTCGGAATTGGCGAGCCACCTACTCCTTGGTTCCCCGCGACTACATAGAGCGCATCGTGTAGCTGTGCCGACCAATCGATGAACTGCGTCAGCAAAGAGTTGCCGTCGAGGACAGCTCCGGCTGGGAGTCCTGTCCCAGCACTGAGGTTCATGATGTGGGGCCGTTGCGTGCCATCACTGAGGTGCTGGAAGGCCAACGCCCATCCCGATTGAGCGGACGCCGCAGATGAATAGAGCAAGGCACCGGGGGCGACACCTTTGTCAGACGCGCCGTTGGCGATCATGACTCCCGCGACTTCTTCGGCATGGTCGCCTATGTATTGATCGACTAAGGCGGGACCGTCATCATCGAAAACTCCTGCAGGGGCGACATCAGGATGCGGCTTGGGGGGAGTATCAAACCCAGCCTTCGCTGGACGGGCTGTTTCGACTTGTCCGATTAGAACTCCCGCACCGGTAAGGACCGTTCCAGTAGGGGTTACCAGACCTATTGCGTTGATCCCGTTGACACGGCAGAGGCAGAGTCGAGCGTGATTCGTTCCTCCAAAACCTCAAGTTGGGGCCGATTGCGCAAAGCCCCGGTAGATTGTCTTCCACGAGATCGCCCGAACTCGCGATCGATCACTCTTCGGAGCGCAAGCCACCAATGCTGCTGATTCATGTGTCTTTATTCCTTCTTGACGTTGTCAGGATCGCCATAGCCTCACTTCGCCGCCACAATCACACGCCGCATGAGCGTCAATTCCTTCGTCTCGGTGTCGAACAATTCCAGGGTGTACCGCCCCGCCTCCAGTTTCCCCAGAGGCACCCAGACGAAGTAGTGGCGTTCGTCCTTCGTGCTCGAGTTACGCTTTGGCTTAATCACGCTTAGCCTGATGTTTTGGCCTTTTCGTTCCGCCGACCGTACCAACCAGGCGGGGGGGGTGCTACCATCAATACCGAGGAACGCCACCATCCAGAATGAGGCTGGCTTGGGGCCGTCCCCCGGTTCTGGGCGCACTGGAACCTCCAGGGATCTACCGCCGGTAAATGCCCAGCGGGTGGCGTTTACTGCTTGAACGATGTCGTCCCCGTTTACTAGGAGGATGTTCGACGCGCCGCCTCTTACTTCCTGACGGATCGCCTCCAGGTGCGCCTTGGAGGGATCCTTCTCGCGACGCTTCACGGGGATCAACCCCTCCTGGCCGTTCGTAGAGTAGATAGACTTCAGCGGGATCGTTTTCGCTACTGGTTCTGGCTCAGGCTTCTCCTTCGACGCCGAGTCACAGCTTGTGACTAATAGGGCCAAAACGACAAACACGACCGTCATAGTTGCGAAAATTCTCATTTGATATTACCCCGGCCCGATAGATCATCAATAAGTGGAG
>JANXSH010000739.1 GCA_025356615.1 Planctomycetia bacterium
CTCTCCCTCCCACGCGCTTACTTCTTGGTGGCTTCGGCGAGGAGCTTGTCGATCTCCGCGTCGAGGGCCTTGGCATCGGGCCAACCTTCGTAGATCGAGCGGACGACGCCCTTGGCGTCGATCAGGAACAGGGTCGGCCAGGTGTCCACCTCCCATCGCGTCGCGATCGGGCCGGCGGTGCCGCCCCCGTCGTACCACATCCGCCAGGTGATCTTCTCGTCCTTGACGTACTTGCGGATCACGGCCTTGTCTCCGTCGCCGTTGACCCCGATGAGGACGAACGGCTTACCGGCGAGCCGGGCGACGAGCTTTCGCTCGTAGTCGAGCATCTGCCTGCAAGGGGGGAAGTAGGAGGCGTTGAAGTCGAGGAGGATGACCTTGTCGGGGAAGTCGCGCAGGGCCATCTTCTTGCCGTCCAAGTCCTCGCCGACGAGGTTCGGCGAGGGCTTGTCCAGGGTGATGGGTCGGCGGATCGACAGGAGGTGCCAGCGGGCGAGTTCGCTCATGGTGCCGTGCAGCGGGTGGGCCATCTCGCCGTATTTTTCGGACACGACCAGGAAGAGTTTCTCGCTCTCGGCGAGGAGAGTTTTGGGGTCCCCCTTCTGGAGGCGGGCCACCGTCGCCTTGCCGAGGCTGCGCTCGTAGTCCTTGGCGGCTTCGGCGTCGTCCTTCAGGGAGCGGACGAGGCGGGCGCGGAACTTTAGGTTGTGCGCGAGCGACGCGCAGGCCCGCGCCTGGATGCCGAACGTCGGCCCCTTGGCGGAGGCCTGGCGGAGGAATTTCTCCGACGCCTCGTCGAGGCTATGGACCATCCGCGTACACAACATGCCGAGGCGTCTGTCTTTCAGGTGTTCGGCGAGCAACAGGTCCAGCGCCTTGTCTCGCAGTCCCGCGCGAGGCGACTCCCCGCCGACGGGATGCGTCACGACCCAGACGAGGGCATCGACCGCCGCGTTGCTCTTGGGGTAGCGGGTCGCCAGGGCCATGAATTTTGGCGTGTAGTAATCGGTGCGGGGTTGGAGCGTCTCGAAAACCTTCTTCTTTTCGTCGGCCGTCTTGGTAGCCTCGAAAGCCTTGTGGAACTTGCCCATCGCCTCGTTGAATTCTTCGTTCAACTCGCGGTACGCCCTGGCGGCCCGATCGTTCGTCGCCTGGTCCTGGGCCGTCAAGGGACTGAGTAGGAGGCACGTCAGGAGCAACACCCCGAGTCGGGTCATCGTTCGGTTCCTCTAACAGTTCAGTGTTCAGTGTTCAGTGTTCAGTGTTCAGTCTTGGAGGAGGGGCGTCATGTCCGGTGCTGGGCGAGCAACTCGCGAAGCCAGACCCGGTCGTCCTCTTCGAGTTTGATTCGGGGATCTTTTCGGTAGTCGATGCGCTCGGCGAACCCTCCCTGGTCGTAGCAGCGTGTGAAGGCCGAGTGCAGGTCGAAGACGGTGTCTCGCTCGTCGGGCGCGAGCGGCAGGCGGAATCGGGGCAATCGCTTCTGGAGCGTCGAGGTATAGATCTCGTGGCGGTCGGGCTGAGTGTTGCGGGTCACGGAGACGACGTAGTCCCAGTCCGGCAAGGATTCCCGCGAATAATCCAGCAACGGTTTACCCTGGAGGACGAGGTCGATCTCGACGACACTCGCGCCGTGCGCCCGGCCTTCCCGCCGCTTCTCCAGATAGGCTACCCGGCCCTGAGCCGTGACTTTATTCGCGGGGCTGACCAGTTCGATGAGCGTGACGAGCTGGCCATCCCCGCGCTGGCGGATCTCGATGTAGTCTTCGGAATGCTCCTCATCGATGATCGAAGTGAACAACACTTGCTGCGTGGTGTAGAGTCGCTGACAAACGCGGGCGCGGTAGCGTTCGACCAGTCCGGGCAAAAGGATCTGATACAGGCACAGGGCCATCTGGTGCTGGAATACGGCCCACAGCGCCTCGTCTTCGAGGTAGGGGTCCATTCCGGGAAACGGGCTTGGCATGAGGATCACTCCCTGACAGAGCGTGGAGTCACCGGCTGAGGTCGCCTCCAGGCTTCGCGAGGGCCAACAACGGGTCGTTCGGGTAAAGGAAGTATACCCCAAGTTGCCCAGCATGAACAGAACACATCGCGACGGAATCTCGGAGGCAAACTGCTCTGGTAGTGCCGGGGGGCGATGATTATACAGAATCTTCCGGTCGCCCCGGAAACGCCGGTCGTCAGGCCTGCACAGGACGTGCGTCGGCCGCCGAAACGCCATCTCGCCTTGGCAAGGAGTGCCTCCTATGGCGATCGCTAAGTCCGCACGCATCCACCCGACTGCCCTGATCGACCCCGAGGTCGAGATCGCGGACGACGTGCAGGTTGGTCCCTACGTCGTCGTCGAGGGGGCGGTTCGCATCGGGCCGGGCTGCATCTTCCGGCCCGGAGTACACCTCTTCGGGCCGATGACCATAGGCGCGAACAACGTCTTCCATAGTCACTCGATCATTGGCGACATACCGCAGCACCTCAACTACGTCCCCAACCAGAGTAGCCTCTTCATCGGCGACCACAACACGTTTCGCGAACACGTCACGGTCCACCGCCCCGCCCTCGCCAACGGCGTGACCCGGATCGGCAGCCGAAACTTTCTGATGGGATCCTCCCACATCGCGCACGATTGCGTGGTCGGCAACAATTGCATCTTCGCGAACAGCGCCCTCGTCGCCGGTCATTGCACGGTCGAGGACGGCGTCACGATGTCCGGTAACTCGTGCATCCACCAGCACTGCCGACTCGGTCGGCTCTCGCTCATCAGCGGGATCTCGGCCACGAGCATGGATGTCGTGCCCTTCATGATCTACCAGCGTATCAACACCGTCTGCGGCGTGAACATCATCGGAATGCGCCGGGCGGGCATCGCCGCCGCCGCAGTCGAGGCGGTTCGCAAGGCGTATCACATCCTCTACCTCGGCAAGAACATCGTCTCGCACTCTCTCCTGCGACTCGAGGCCGAGATGAGCCACATCCCCGAGGTGCTGGAGATCGTGGCGTTCATCCGCAACAGCAAGCGCGGCGTGAGCCTCGATGTCGAACGCCAGGCAGCTTGAGATGATGATTCGAGGGCGGGTATACTCGTCGCGGTCAGAGATGACACATCTGGTAAGGGAAGACTTAGCCCGACGCGCAAGCGAGGGTTGAGTATACCTCCTCGGTCCTAGCCTATTCCCTCGCTTGCGCGTCGGGCTAAATTTGTGTCATCCCTCCCCGCGACGAGTATAGCAGGAGTAGGTCCGGCGAGCCGAGCCGGACAAGCCCCGCTCGGCTCGCGGGGCCTACTTCTTCCCGTCGAGTTCCTGCACCAGTTCCGCGACCAGCCGGGGGTCGTCCTTGCCCTTGAGGTGGTCGATGCGGGTCTGCGGGATGCCGAGTTTCAGCATGGCGGCTTCGAGGCTGACCCAGACGCGCTGGCGTTTCTTGCCCGTGGCGAGGTAGAGGTCGCTGACGAGTTCGGCGAGCCTTTGCGTGGCCAGCGCGTCGTTGTTGTCGTAGTAGCGCTTGACGATCTTTAACTGATTCGGGGTGAGGTCCGCCATCGGGGTCTCCTGGTTCGGGGTCGAATCGCCGATACACTATCGGCGTTCGGCGTCGTGCGACTGTAGCGTCTCGCGTCGGGGTGACGGAGTCAAGGCCGATAGGGGATGGTGCGTGGGGTGGCCAGGGCCGTTCCTTTATTCGAGCGGGGGAAGGTCGAGAGCCTGCAGGGCTTCGGTAGGGCGTGCCGCCATCCTCTGCATGACCTCCGGCCTACTCTCCTTTGGTGCCGCCGCCAGGGACACCAGGAAGATCACGAGGTTGCGCAGCGCCGCCATCACCTGCGGCGCGCTGCCCTCGAGCATCCGACTGGCGTCCTCCCCCACCGTCACGTCCCGGACGTAGTGCAACCCGTTCTCGATCCCCCAATGGCCCCGCGTGATGTCCAGCAGTCGCCCCGCGTTCGCCTCCTCCTCCGACAGGCTCGTTATCCCGTGGACGACC
>JANXSH010000755.1 GCA_025356615.1 Planctomycetia bacterium
CTCTCCCGGAGCGTCGGAACTTTCGTATCACGAGGATGCCCCCACGACACGGCATTCGGTATTACCCATTCGTTAGAAAGGCTATCCCGAACTCCAGGGCAAGTTACCCATACATTACTGCCCCTTTCGCCACTTCCCCCATCCAGTTACCCAAATGGGATTCGTTCGACTTGCATGCCTAATCCACGCCGCCAACGTTCATTCTGAGCCAGGATCAAACCCTTCAAAATATATTCGCTTCGTCGTACCGAGTAAACTCGGCAGACCTGTTCACGACCTTTCTCTCGGCGTGTAAACACGCCTCGAGGCAGCCGGTCTGAATCAATCCACGAAAACGGATCTGATTTTTCGCCCATTCGGCTATCATTGAAATCTGTAATGCTTGTCATCCACGTCGGATTACTCCGACACGAATGACGGCTCACGGATATGATTAGCCGATCAGGCTAACATACCCTCGCGTAATTCTTGCTTGGCTTATCTGTCTTCACCGCGTTGTCAAAGAATCGACGATTGCTCATCGACAGAACTTAGATGCTCACCCCCGCCAGAGGATTCGAGATTCCGCCGAATTCTTCTCCTCGTCCTCTGCCGAGGCTCTCTTTCGACGAATATCCTCATCGTCGAAACGCTCGCACAGGCGGGCAAGTCGTCCGCCGGGGCCAGAGGCATGAGCTGCCGCGTCGCCTGACAGGGCGGGGACTCGGTGGGCCGTTCGGCAACGAACGGTGAGGATGAGCGAGAGTGGCCCACTTTCAGGGAGCTACTTCTTCTTCGTTGGGTTAACAGGGACTTCGACGATAGCCGACTTGACCTTGCCTTGTTTCCATTCGTCGAATGACAGCGTAATCTTGGCTACGCCGCTGGCGACCGAAGGATCAACCCGCACGGGGTGGAGGCAGTAGATCCCTCACTCCTCTGCCAGCCTGACCTTGACTACGATCGGCTTTCCTCCGTCCTTCGTTGGATACTCGATGACGGCGGTCGGCCAGGCATTCTTGGGGTAGGCGTTGCAGAGGATCGGGACGAACGTCCCCGGCCCCACTCCCTGCGTGCCGACCACAACGGAGAGGTCCACCTGGTGTCCGCTCCGCAGTGGCTCTTGTTCGCGAAACAGGTCGAGCGTCCGAGGGCCGTTGAAATGAACGACCGGCGCGTCCTTCGCTGACGCGGCGAACTCGAGCTTGCCGTGTCGGTCCCAGCCGGCGATCTGTGTTTTCCCATCGACACGGATCGACATTTTCCTGGAGTAGCCCTTGGGGGCGGAGTAGAGGTTCTTGTGGCAGGTCTTGCCTCCTTCCTCCCAGACATCCCCGAGGGAGAACGAGGTGGGGCTGCCTTTGACTTGCCGCCACGTCTTTGCAGCCTTGCCATCCGGCGAGCTGTGGACGTGCATGATGTCGCCCTCGTGGACGAGCCAAACCTGTGTCCTGGCTTCGGGGCCGAATACGAGCAAGCAATATTTCGGCGTGCGGGTAGTGTACTTCGGCTCGTCCTTCAGGACGCGATCGATCGTGCCGAGATCGGCCGCGCTCGCGGAGGTGAGGCCCGCAGCGACGAGCAGAGCTGCGGCGAGGAGGTGGGACAGGCTCATGGGTGGATGCCCTCGGAAGGATGATCGTATCCCAAGAAACACTAACCCCACTGTCCCGCGCCCGAGGTCGCGAGTCAAGACACTACTTGCAAAGGTGCTCGAGGACGAGCAGGAACACAGAGAGAAGGTGTGGCCGGGGTCGAGCGAAGACCCCGGCCACACGCCGCCCAGATTTCGGATTCTCATCATCCCTTATCGCACGCCGAATTGCTTGGCGAGCGCGAGGTTGACCTCGAGCGTGTTCACGAGCGGTTCGCCACCGGCGAGACCCGCCAGCGGGGCGAAGGCCGACTCGCGCAACACGGCTTCGACGACGCTGCGAACCTGGTTCGGCCCCGTCTTCGTTTTCGCGGCCCAGGCCGAGACGACCCGGTCCATCTGGGAGTTCGCGTTGCGTACCGTGATGTGCGGGTCGAGGCCCGAGCCGGACGCCGTCACCGCGTCGGCGGGGACCGGCTCGATGTCGTTCGCCTTCGCCGGGTTGTCCTGTAGCCACATCTCGAAGAACGCCGACTGGATCGCCGGGCCGGACGCGGCCGACTCGATGGTGTCCTTCTCGACCACGGGGAAACTGCCGGGGTGCGTCGCCGCGAACGTCTCGAAGAAGTCGCCAGGGTTCGTCGCGGACCACGCTTGGACCGCTTTCTCGTTCGCGCCGTCCGTCACCCAGGCCGAGGCGAGCGCCGGGTACGCCTTCGCCCACTGGGCGCAACGATCCGGTCGGACGGCGAACCACGCCTCGATGTCCTGCTGCACCGTGTTGGGTTGGAGGGCGGGGCGATAGCGGACCACCGGTCCGAGTTGCCGGGCCGCCCGGTCCCGCAGTTTCGGGTTGTTCGCGCTCCAGTTCGAGCCGCTCGACGCCGCCGCGTTGTAACTCGCGGCAGAGGGCCGGGTCTGGAACCACTCGTCGCCCTTGTGTTCTTGAGCGATCAGTCGCGAGCCGACGGGTTTCTCGTCCGGCCCGAGGATGAGGCTCCCCGACGCCTTCGCGGAAAAGATCCCCTGGGCGACGAGCAGCACCGTGAGCGGGTAAACCACGGAGCACAGGGCCAGGGTCAGGGCGATGAGTATCAGGTTCGCGCGCCAGTGAGCAATCATGGATGGTGTCCTTTCAGATAAAGAAGAATTTAGCCACAGATGAACACAGATGAACACAGATAAGTCAATGAAGTCGAATTGTTCTGCTCATTCTTGGTCTTATCTGTGTTCATCTGTGTTCATCTGTGGCTAAATTCTTGCTTTCCAGATCAGGCGAGGCCGAGGAGTGACAGGGCCGAGTCGATGATCTTGATGCCGACGAACGGGGCGACGACCCCGCCCAGGCCCCACACGAAGAGGTTCCGCCGCAACAGGGCGTCGGCCCCGACGGGACGATATGTCACCCCCTTGAGGGCAATGGGGATCAGACACGGGATGACGATCGCGTTGAAGATCACGGCGGACAGGATGGCCGAGGTCGGCGAGGTCAGGCCCATGAAGTCGAGCGACTTCAGCCACGGCATCGTCCCGGCGAAGAGGGCGGGCACGATGGCGAAGTATTTCGCCACGTCGTTGGCGATGCTGAACGTCGTCAGCGCGCCGCGCGTCATCAGGAGCTGCTTGCCGACCTCGACCACCTCGATGAGCTTCGTCGGGTCGCTGTCGAGATCGACCATGTTGCCGGCCTCCTTCGCCGCCTGCGTGCCGCTGTTCATGGCGACCCCCACATCGGCCTGCGCCAGGGCCGGGGCGTCGTTGGTGCCGTCACCCATCATGGCGACCAGCTTGCCCGCCGCCTGCTCCTTGCGGATGTAGGCGAGCTTGGCCTCCGGCGTCGCCTCGGCGATGAAGTCGTCCACGCCCGCTTGCTCGGCGATGCTCTTCGCGGTCAACGGGTTGTCTCCCGTGACCATGACCGTGCGGAGGCCCATCCGCCGCAGTCGCTCGAACCGCTCGCGGATGCCGGGCTTCAGGATGTCTTCGAGGACCACCATCCCGGCGACTCGGCTGCCCTCGCACACCAGGAGCGGCGTCGCGCCCTGGGCGGCGACCGCGTTGACCTGCTCGCGCAGGCCGTTCGGCACCGCCCCGCCGGTCTGCTCGACGTGTCGGGTGATCGCGTCGGTCGCCCCCTTGCGGATGCACTCGCCCTGGGGCACGTCGATGCCGCTCATCCGGGTGTGGGCCGAGAAGGGGACGAACCTCGCCCCGCCGGGCGGCTCGGAGGAACTCGGGTTGACGCCCGGCGTCCGGCGGTACAGTTCGACGATGCTCTTGCCCTCGGGCGTCTCGTCCGCCGCCGAAGCGATCGCGGCCAGCCGACCCAACTCGACGGCGCTGTATTCGCCGACCGGAACGAAGCGCGTCGCCTTACGGTTGCCGACCGTGATGGTGCCCGTCTTGTCCAAGAGGAGGGTGTCCACGTCGCCGGCCACCTCGACGGCCTTGCCGCTCTTGGCGATGATGTTGGCCCGCAACGCGCGGTCCATTCCCGCGATGCCGATGGCCGCGAGGAGCGCGCCGATGGTGGTCGGGATGAGGCAGACGAGGAGCGCGACCAGCGTCGGCACGTCGGTCCCGAGGCTCTTCACCGACTCGACGCCGCGATACGCGGCCATGTACTGCTCGGTGTGCCGGGCCAGGGGCCAAAGTGTGGCGGTCACGATCAGGAAGATCAGCGTGAACGCCGAGAGGACGATCGACAGGGCGATCTCGTTCGGCGTCCGCTGCCGGCTCGCGCCTTCCACGAGGCGGATCATCTTGTCGAGGAATGATTCGCCCTGCTTCACCGTGACCTTGACGAGGATGCGGTCGGACAGGACGCGCGTGCCGCCGGTCACGCCGGAGCGGTCGCCGCCGGCCTCGCGGACGACTGGGGCGGATTCCCCGGTGATGGCCGACTCGTCCACCGACGCCACTCCCTCGACGATCTCGCCGTCCGCCGGGATCATGTCGCCGACGACGACCAGCACGACATCGCCCTCGCGCAGGTCCGTCGAGGTGACGGATTCCGTATCCGCCGCAACGACCTGTTCCAGCGCTCGAGGCTGACGCAGACGCACCGCCGGCGTCGCCTGCCGGGTCTTGCGCAGCGCGTCCGCCTGGGCCTTGCCTCGCGCCTCGGCGAGGGCTTCCGCGAAGTTGGCGAACAGCACGGTCACGAGGAGCCAACCGTCCAGCGCGATCAGGTAGCCGAGCGTCGCCTGGGTGGACTCCGGGTCGATGACCTTCACCGCCGTGTAGAAGATCGACAGGAGCGTGCCGATTTCGACGACGAACATCACCGGGTTCTTCCAAAGCAAGTCCGGTCGGAGCATCACGATGGCCCGATAAGCCGCCGCCTTGAGCAGGTCGGGCGCGAACAGGCTCTGCTTGCGGCTCTGCCGCCGGGCCATTTTCAGGTCTTGGGGCGAAGGGCCAGGAACGGAAGGGGCTATCACGACATCGACCTTTCTGGAAGCAACAGTGTTCAATGGAGACGAACAGGAGTGGTGAAGTCGGTGAGCGTCTGACCCCACCCCCCAGCCCCCTCCCCTAAAGGGGAAGGGGAGCAAGAGGCATAAGTGAGAGCGTCACGTCTTCCCCTGTCTGGC